>DASSXK010000169.1:0-3526 GCA_035703945.1 Ktedonobacteraceae bacterium
GGACGAGAAGAATACCTCAGATGTTTATACGGTGAGTTCGCGAGTAGAAACATTTCCAGATGGGCATTCAGAATTTCAGGCAATGATGCCAGTTGGGAGTTGATGAGCATGGCATTGATGGCAATTAGCTTCCAACCTGATTTGATTGGTGTGATGAGTCAGTTTTCGCAGTTTGAAGCGACGTTGAAGAAGCATATTGCCATTGCTACCGAGAAATCAGCCGGTCGCCTGGGGGACCAGATGATTGAGCATATGACCTTTGTCAATCCAACTGGCCAGCTCGCTGACTCGATTGAAGTGCAGATGCAATCAGAGTATCTCGCCTGGGTGGGCAGTCCATTGCCGTATTCCTGGCGTCGAGACCGAGGATTTTCAGGGATGACGGATAGCCTGGGTCGCTTTTATCCGCATGATCCAGGGGTGCTCTATGCTGAATATGCGTTGGAGAGTGAGGCAATGTTGCAGGACATTGCTAGCAATTATGTGGAAGCAATCTTTGCAGCCTGGCAGGAATGCATTGGCAATCTGCCAGGGGGAACAGCGGCTTTTGTGAGCGCAGCGTAAGTTGAGGGAGGGAAGATGGCAGGGCCAGTAGCGCCAAATACGACGGCTGTTGTTCAGCAGATCCAGACCGAGCTGCAAGCTTTACTTCTAGCTGACAATGTTACGCACGCCTATCAATCGGTTATCATTGGTGGGGAGAAGGATTATACCGAAATCCCCCTGCCATGCGCTACCCTCATACCACGCCATGATGATAGCCAGCGCCATGCCTTTGGCGGGACTATTATCGAGCATACAGATATTGAAGTTCGGTCTATCGTGGATTACACCACAACGAACACGGCGGCTCAGGCTGAGTTGCAAATTTTGAGTATCCGGGATGCGTTGATGCCGTTGCTCAATAAGTACGCGGTATTGCCGAATACCCTGACGGTCTACAATGCAAAAATCAAGCCGAATAGTGCGGCTTTTGCCTGGATGTTTCTCAAGCCGAATTGGTATCGGATTCATACCGTGACGTTGGAAGTTGCGCAGTATTATGTGATTTCTGGAGGTATTCAGTGAACGAAGAAAACATTCGTACATACACTTTTACTGTTCCTGGCTATATTCCTGGAATTCCAGGAGACTGGCCAGCCGGGAGTTGGGTAAAAGTCGATGAAGAGACAATGACGGTGCTTGATTGGGGACCAAAGCCAATAGAGCCAGTTCAAGCAGAGCCAGAGTTTGAAACTCCCCCTGCTCTGGTGCTTCCTGATTCGGCTATTGTTACTCAGGAAGTAGCAAATCAGGTAGGCAGTGAAATGATTTCATTTGTCCAGCAGCAGCAGGCCGGATAAATCGATCTTTGTTTCTTTTTGAATGTAGTGGATAGGTGGAAGTGAGGTGGCTTCAATGCCAATTACAGCGGCCAAAGGCCAAATAAACATCATTTTGGAGGCTTTAGCCAATCAAGGCATGACGCCGCTGCTCACGAATGCAGCAGCGGCGGCCAGCATGTCTCTGACGACGCAACCAGTGACCAGCCAGAATGCGGGTTCCAGGTTGGTGGTGTGGGTGCTGAGTGCTCCAACAAGCGGTAGTACGCCAACTATTACGATTGCTGGGACGGACATCAATGGAAATGCGCAGACCGAGGGGCCGATTAATGTGGCGCTGGCCAGTCCTGCTGCACAATCAAGTGTTGTAGGCAAGTGGGAGTATGAGACTACGAAGGTATTCAAGACAGTCAATAGCAATGGCATTACCACAACCAATTTAAGCGGAACCGGCGCATTGATTACCGTATCTGGTGCGCAAGGAGCAAAATACCTTGCTCCAGGCGTGCTCAAAGCGAAGAAGAAATTTGATAAGTTCAGTCCTGATGAGCACCGCAATTTGCTCGATCGCGATACGAAGCGAATGCAGACGCTGAACAAAGTGACCCTGGACGAGCTTTCGCAGGTGGTGTATCCAGAGAATTCGCTCTGGGTTGCGTACATGATTACGAGCAGCGCGTCAACAGTAACGACTCTCCCAGCCAGTCCAACCAGTCTGCTTGCGAGTACCGCTGTCTCAGGTTCACCGCTCTCGTTGACCACGCAACCGTCAGCGCCAGGAATGTTCCTGATTTTCGCTTTTACCGGGACAACGGTTGCGGGAACGGTTGCAATCAGCGGAACCAATCAGTTTGGAGTGTCAACCAGTGAGACCGTGACCATTCCTGCAAACAATTCAGGCAATTACTACAGCGCGAACTGTTATTCAGCCGTTGCTGCTTCTGGCTTGACTATTACCGGCTTGACTGCTGGTTCCATCACGGTAACTGGTGTTTATGGCTGGCAATATGTCTTTTTGCCTGGTGACACCGTGTATTCGGCTTGTATTGAGGCATATACAGGCGTGGATAGCTTCAGCTTGCCGTGGACGATGTTGGAGGAAGCTAGTTTCGAGTTTGGCCTGGACAAGGAATTCAAACTCTCTACGAAGGGCATTTGCCAGGATCGCCTGGTTATTGGAGATCGAACCGCTTCCTCGCTCAATGCAAATAGAATTACCGCCCTTGGCCAGCCGGGAGATTTGCCAATGGTTGGCTGGCAGAGTCTTGTGTACATCGATACCACTAGCGGGGCTGCTCCTACCACGACATTTGGCGATTTGTTGGAGGGCAAGATTCAACTTAAATCGCCACAGAAACCGGGTTGGACGGCGACGAATAGCCAGAACTACAACCGTGTCAATCGAGGCAAACGTCAGACCTCATTTGATGCAAAGATCGACCTGACCAATGTGTTGCAGTGGGAACAGCATCGGTTGAACACGTTGCAATACATCACCTTTCAAATGCTGGGTGCGGCCATTGGAGGGGGGAACAACAAGAAATGGGAATTCACGTTTCCGGCTCGCTGGGATGATTTTGACATCTCGTCCGCGCCAAACATGGAACATGTCGAGGCCAGTGTGCAGGCCACGGCGGAATACGACAGCGGCCTCGGCGGTGCGTATCGCTTGACCATTGTCAATCAGCAGCCGCCAACCTACGCCAGCTAATTGATATATAATCTCATTACGAGCAGAGCAGAGAGACACACTTCCCCTTGCTCTGCTCAACCCCACATGTATTGAAGGAGATGGTTATATGGGTGTTTTTGACGAAAAACAGGATGATATTATCATCATTCGCGATGAAAAGAACTGGGAACCACATGAACAATGCTGCGCGCGAACGGTGGTCAAGGTGGCCGATTTTGAATGGGTACAGAATCAGTTGGTGCTCATCAAACAGACCGCGAACAAAAGTCGCCGGGGAGCATTCCAACGAGATGCACAGATGGACATTCAGGCACAGACCGGGGCCGCTGATCGTCTCTGGGTGTTCAGGATGTTGGTTGATTGGACGTTTACAAAGGGCGGTCAGCCGATGCCTTTGAGCCTGGAAGCGGTGAAGCAGCTCCCCCAGCACGTCTTGAATTTTATCTACAACAAAATCCAGGAAGCCCAGCCCAAAGAAGATGGCGAGGAAGACGCCGAGTCGCGGACCGTT
>DASSXK010000704.1:0-8571 GCA_035703945.1 Ktedonobacteraceae bacterium
CTGTTCTTTTTTCTCTTCTGTCTGCTCCAAATAGCTTTTTCCATCGAATTCCTAATCCTCTCATTCTTCCACTTTCCACCTATCCACCTTATCGTCTAGTGTGAACGATTCAATTGAAATCGTTTTTAGCGGGGTTGTCTCTAACCCTATCATTTACAGTATAATGCAACTAGTGTTTGGTTTTATAGAGTTTTATTGCGCTTTCCTGGTTGAAGTTGTTTATTGGATGCCACTCTGGCTGGTGAACCTTGACTTTTAGAGAGTTTCTGATATATTCCTGTTAGTGTGTTATCAATAGAGCGATATTTAAAGAGGTCTATGCAAAAGCATTGACAATCCATGAGGTAGCAAGGTACTATAGTAGCAGAACCTACATCACACGTCACCCGGAGCACCGCCGGGAATACAGGACCCCGAACCGACCCCACCCAGCGGATCTATGGGCTTCTGGAAGAGAACCCATGTCTGCGACCAGCAGAACTAATGCAGTGGATAGGATGCAGCAGTTCCACTGCTTCGCAAGCACGCATCACCTACTTTGCACAACACCTGGAGCGCCGACCTCCAGCAGAACAGGAGAAGCGCCCTGCCCCGATCACGCAACAGGTGTACACGCTCCTGGCAGAGAACCCGTGCCTACGGGTTACGGATCTGGCGAAACAGATCGGGTGCGGTCGGTCCGTTGTTTCGCGAGCACGCATCACTTACTTCGAATAGCATCCAGAGCAACAAGGAGCCGGATAACAGGTGAAGTAAGACGAACGGTGAACCGGTCGGCTGAGAGAGTAAACAGCGACATGATGACTCGTTTCCTCTCTCTTAAGGGATAAGCACGATGCAACTGACGGAACAACATGTGATCAAAAGAAGCGATCCGCGCTATGCTCTCATTGACGAAGCGGCCTTCAAATCGAAGAACCTGTATAACGCTGGTCTCTACGAAATGCGACAGGTGTTCATTCATTATGGGAAGCGCCTCACCTATACTCAGATGGACAAACTGATGCAACCGCACGAGGCCTACAAAACACTTCCAGCCAAAGTCAGTCAGCAGGTCTTAAAGCAACTGGATGATGCCTGGGTGAGCTACGAGAAAGCGTGTGAGGCGTACAAGAAAGACCCGTCGAAGTTCCTGGGACATCCCAAGCTTCCCAAATACAAAGACAAAGTCAAAGGGCGCAATCTGCTTGTCTATACCATTCAGGCGCTTGGGGGAGGGCAGAGCAAACAAGGCATCCAGGGTATGGTCAAACCGTCGAGACTGCCAATTACCGTCACAACCCGACAGCACTCGATCCATCACGTCCGGATTGTCCCCCGCAATGGGTACTTTGTCGTGGAAGTCGTGTATGAGCAAGAGGTGAAGCAATCCCCGGGCAATCCTGCCTACTACGCTGGTATCGATATTGGTCTCAACAATCTGGTGGCGCTAACTTCAAACAAACCGGGCTTTGTGCCAGGCATTGTTAACGGGCGTCCTGTGAAGTCGATCAACCAATTCTACAATAAACGAAGGGCAGCGTTGCAAAGCAAACTTGGGCACACCAGGACAACCAAGCGAATGGAGCTCCTGACAAACAAGCGTAACAGGCGTATCGACCATTATATGCACACAGCCAGTCGATGGATAATTGACCTGCTTGTACAGGAAGAGATCGGCGTGCTCGTCATTGGCAAAAATGATGGGTGGAAACAGAAAGTCAATATGGGCAGGCGGAACAATCAGAACTTTGTGCAGGTCCCGCATGCGCGTTTCATCGCGATGCTGACGTACAAAGCGGAACTGGTAGGAATTACTGTCAAACTGACGGAAGAGTCCTACACCTCAAAAGCCAGCTTCCTTGACCTTGATCCATTGCCAGTTCACAACGATGGCAATGAAAAGCACACGTTTAGCGGCAAGCGGGTGAAGCGTGGGCTCTACCGCGCCTCTGATGGGCGCAAGCTCAATGCTGACATTAACGGCGCTGGCAATATCATACGAAAAGTAGCCCCCGACGCCTTCGGGCTAAGGGCGGTAGAGGATGGGAAAGGGATGCTCGCATCTCTGGTAGTCCATCCTGTGAGGATTGTCGTTCCCCTCACGAAACTAAAAGACAAGTGTTTAGCAGTGAAAGCAAGCGGTCAATAGAACGCTCTATTTCGCTACAAAACGCTTTGTTTTTAGAACTATAATGATAGTTTCTTCATCCAGCATATTTGTCAGGCGTTTTAAGCCAATCGGAAGTGAGTTTGATCTGCTACCCTGGCTTTTCGGGCAACAGGAACCCTTTTACTTTCTCATGTGAAAGAAATGAAGTAGTCTTCAGATGCCTCAATTGTATATTACGAATGGTGGTCTTTTGCGCAGGGTTTGGCAGTTGTTCTGCGCGTAATGAGAGTTGTATCCAGGCGAATAAGTTCGGGTAGTTTGCTCGGATTTTCGCTATGTTCGATGAGCTTGCTGATGCCGGAGGAGCCCATCTGCCTCATAGGTTGTTGAATTGTTGAGATTCCCAGAAGTTCTGAGACCTCTATTCCATCGTAGCCCATCACAGATAATTCCTCTGGCACCTGAATGTCTAAAGCCCGGGCTGCCTCCAGTACTCCTACCGCCTGCATATCTGAGGCTGCAAAGATCGCGGTGGGTCTGTAGGAACGTTTGAGCAGTTTCAATGCTGCCTCGCGGCCTCCCTGGCGGTTCCATTCGTTGGTTACAACCATCTCAGGCTCAAATGGCAAACCGAAATCCCCGAAGGCGCGGTGCAGGCCGATCAGGCGATCATTTGCCTGATTAAATTTGAAGCTGCCTTCTGTAATCCCGTTGACAAAGCCAATCGAGCGATGACCTTGCTCTAATAAGAACTTGACCGCGTGATACGATCCTGTGACGTTATCAACGACGAGGGACGTCAGGTAAGGACTGTAGGAGTCAACCAGTACAACCTGCATACCAGCTTGCTTGAAATTTTGGGCATAGGTGTCGGAGATGGGGAGTGAGAGGATCAGTAAGCCATCGACCCGGTCACGCATCGGAAGCTCGCTGAAATAGTGATCGCGTTTGTTATCATTATCAACATTGTAGATGACGAGATCCTTATTCACACGGGCCAGTTCCGCTTCAACGCCGCGAAGCATTTCGATATTAAAAGGTCGCGTAAAGAAAGGCACGACAACACCGATTGAATTCGTTCGCTTGGAAATCATGCTGCGCGCAAGAGCATTTGGCTTATAGTTTAGTTGGGCAATCGTTGCCAGAACCTTTTCTCGGGTCGCTGGTTTCACACCTGGATAATTGTTAATCACCCGTGAAACGGTCCCGATACCTACTTCGGCGGCTCGTGCAACATCATGGATTGTTGTAGCCATCTTTCCCCGTCTTTGCTTCCAATTGAATTGTTCAGTTTGAAAACGCTTCCATAAATCCAAGAGGACGCTTATGGTTGAGCATAACATACTAAAGCCTGCAATGTAAATATAACATTAAGTGTAGACTCAATTGTTGGCTTATTTACAACTGAAAAAAATTATGGTATTGTTGATTTATTCAATGGAAGCGTTTCCAAAAAATTGATCGTTTGCAGCGCCTGATAACTTAGAAGTAAAAGCAGGAAGGAGGCCGCGATTATCCATTTTTAGGGAAAACCTTCCGGGCAAAGGGGCCCTAGAATATGGAAGCGCAAAGAGCACTTTAAGTAGTGGAAACTACATAGTTAGTATTTGCTCCAAAGGAGGACTCTCCATGATTCCTGAGCAGCGTGAAGCTCTAGATGAAGCCATCGTTAAAATTCGGGCTGGAAGAATTTCTCGACGAACCTTCCTTGAAAGAACGGTTGCCCTTGGACTTAGCATTCCTGCGGCCGCCGCGCTACTTGAAGCGTGTGGTGGCAGTGGTAGTGGTAGTGGTAGTGGACCCGCGACTGTAGTTTGGCAGACTGAGAATGATAATTCGGGAACCTACCAGGCCATCATCGATGGGTTCAACAGTTCAAACAAAGATGTGCATGTTGTCTGGCATAACGGCCCATCCGATACTTCTACCCTCATCACCCTGTACGATAATACGCTTCGAGCTCGCAGCGCTACCTTCGATGTGTTTAACATCGACGTGGTTTGGCCTGCGCAGTTCTCATCCAATGGTTGGACGGTCGATCTTTCCAGTCGCTGGCCAGCAAGCGACCGCGCGAATTATCTAAAGGGACCAATTGAGTCTTGCACGTATAATGGTCAGGTTGTGGCGGCACCAATGCGTACTGACCTGGGTGTTCTCTACTATCGTAAAGACCTCATTTCTACTCCTCCAACTACCTTTGATGCGCTGACCAGTACTGCTAAGAGCAATCTCTCCAAAACCAAGATTGGGTATGCCTGGCAGGGTATTCAGGGTGAGGCTGTCGTTTGTGACTTTGTTGAGGTCCTGGCCGGGTACGGTGGTACCGTACTTGATCCCACCGATTCGAAGAAAGTAACTGTCAACAGCCCTGAAGGTGTCGCGGCTCTTACCGAAATGGCAAGCTGGGTTGGGACGATTTCGCCTGTTGCTATTACCACCTATAACGAGGAAGCGTGTCGTCAGGCCTTCCAGAATGGCGACGCTGCCTTGATGCGTAACTGGCCATACGCTTACTCTCTGGGTAATGCCAGTGGTTCAAAGGTTGCGGGCAAATTTGATATCACTTCCATTCCTTATGGCGGAAGCAATACCGTTGGGCATTCCTGCGTCGGTGGTTGGAATATGGCTATCAATGCCTACTCCAAGAACTCGGACGCAGCCTGGACCTTTATGAAGTATGTGCTTGGCGCAACTGCGCAGAAGCTGTTAGCGACGAAGGGTTCCTTCACACCGGCCCTTAATAGCGTATACAGCGATGCTGATGTGCAGAAGACGCAGCCACTCTTTACAAAGCTGGCCCCGATTCTGCAAAATTCGAAGCCGCGCCCGGTTTCACCGGTCTACACGGACCTTTCGAATTTTATCCAGGTCCACGTCCACCAGGCTCTTACGAAGCAGGCAACTCCAGCTGCAGCGCTTACGGCCCTTGAGTCTGATCTACAGAAACTCGTATCGAAATAACGTTTTTCGGGTTAGTCAAACATATGGAAGTCACGAGGCAACCTTTGTATTTGGTTGCCTCGTGTTTCTAAACCTTGATGTGGGTCACTAATTCCTGTCATTTTGGAAGTGGCACAATGAAGGAAGGGAAAATGCATTATGGCGACGACGATACGAACGGATGCGCAACCCGCACGTAAAGCAAGCCTGCGCGATCGCTTCGATCTGGGAAATGGGATGTTTCCTTATTTTCTGGTGGCTCCCACCATTATCATTATTGCGCTGGTAGCGGTGTATCCCATCATTGATTCGATCCGCCTGAGCCTTTTGGATAATCCGTTAATCCCGTCTGGCTCAAATTTTGTTGGCCTGCGCAATTACCTCCAGGTACTTGGTGACTCGGCATTTCGAAATTCAGTTGGTGTAACGCTTATCTATAGTGTCGTGAGTGTTGCATTGGAGACAGTCATTGGGTTTGCCCTTGCCTTGCTGATGAACAAGGCGTTTCCTGGTCGCGGCCTTGTACGTACGGCTATTCTTATTCCATTTGCCTTCCCAACAATTGTCTCGGCCCAAATCTGGACGTTGATGTTAAATGCTCAGAACGGCCTCTTAACCTACCTGTTTCAGATAATGCATATTCTGGCACCAGGAGACTCTTTGCTGCGCACTCCATCTGGCGTGGTTACAGCCGCTGTCATGATTGACGTCTGGAAAACAACCCCCTTTATGGCGCTGCTGTTGCTTGCTGGTCTGCAAGTCATTCCCGGTGAACTCTACGAGTCCGCCAGTGTTGATGGCAGTAATCGCTGGCAACAATTTTGGACGATCACTTTCCCATTGCTCAGAAGCGCGCTTTTGATTGCGCTTTTGTTCCGTATGCTTGATGCTCTGCGTGCATTTGACCTGTTCTACGTGCTAACAGGTGGTGGTCGTGAGATACAGACCATGGCGCTCTACTCGTATGCCAATATGTTTGTTGGAACGACTTTTGACTTTTCGCCCGGAGTAGCTGCGGCTATGATTCTCTTTATCATCTGTGCCGTTGTTGGTATAGTAACAGTCTCATTGAGCCGTATTAGCCAGAACTAATATTACGTCTAATGAAAGAGAGAGATATCATGGCAGAACGAGAGCTGGTTGCTCCTGCTGCAACGACAGGCGTGGCTACAGAAACAGAATCAAAGCGACAGATAAACTGGGAAAATCTTGGTCGCTATATCGCGCTTGTTGTTGTGCTCTTTGTCGCCCTTGGGCCATTTTATTGGACGGCAATCACATCGATTAAGATTGATTCCGAGATCAACTCATCGCCACCAACGCTCATCCCTCATTCGTTTACCACGCAGAACTATGCGAATGCCTTCCTGAGCGTTCAGCCTGCTTTTGCGAAAGATCTTTTGAATAGCACGATCGTCGCGATTTTGACGACTATCCTGGCCTTGATCTTCGGGTCGATCTGCGCGTATGCGATCGCACGCACGAAATTCAGGGGCAAAGGCGGTGTGTTGGCAATTATCCTGTCGGTCCAGATGTTTCCGCTGATAGCGCTTGTCGGACCGCTCTTTGTGTTTTTTACCAACACGATTAATGTATATAATACGTATGTTGCGTTGATTATCCCCTACCTCGTCATTTCGTTGCCTGTTACGGTCTACTTCTTAACGTCGTTTTTCCGTGAGCTGCCTCCCGATCTTGAGGAGGCTGCCAGAACGGATGGCTGCACTCGCCTCGGCTCCTTGTGGCGAATTATCCTCCCCCTGGCCGCGCCGGGGGTCTTTACGACCGCGATTCTTTCTTTTATCACGGTCTGGAATGACTTCCTGTTTGGCTTGACGATGACGTCAGACTCAACTGCACAGACTGTCACGGTGGCGATCCCCCTCTTTAACGGCGAGCACCTGATTGCCTTCGGTGAGGTCAGCGCGGCTGCGATTATTGTGACGGTTCCCCTGGTGATTATGGTCCTGTTCTTGCAACGGCGGATTGTTTCCGGCTTGACGGCTGGGGCTGTGAAAGGATAAACTGCTCCTTAGCGACCAGAATGTTTTTGATTTGATGCTAAAAGGCCGCATTGTGACTACACGTTGGGAGTCGATGCGGCTTTTGGCTGTATTTTCAACTCCTCGGATAGCTCCTATTTTCCTGTGTAACCGGTACACGTTGCGGATGTCACCGGGGCAGGTGACACTTTCTGGTCCACTTTTACAGTCTATTGATCGTTTCGCGCTGTATCAGGGACTGAATCTGGTCCCTCGGCAAGAAAGTGGTGCGTAATGGATGAAGCGCAGGCTTATCAACGCTCTCTAGAGATGTTGCGCCGCTGCCTCTCTCCAGCAGGTTTTTTGGCCTCTCCAGATGATAATGATAAATATGCCCGTATCTGGACTCGCGATGGCATGATTACCGGTCTGGCGGCTCTGGCGAGTGGTGAGGCTGATCTGGTGGTTGGGATGCACCGGACTTTACTGACCCTGGGACAATATCAGGGTCCACACGGCGAGATTCCCAGCAATGTCTCGGTCGATGGAAAACAGGTGAGCTATGGCAAACTGGTTGGGCGCGTAGACGCGCTATTCTGGTATGTGATTGGTGTCTGCGCCTATTGCCGTTTGACGAATGATTCACGTTTCAAGAAGGCGGTTCGTCCCAATGTAGAGCGGGCTCTTTTTCTGGCGGGCTGCTGGGAGTTTAATAATCGTGGCTTTCTCTATACGCCACTTTCGGGCAACTGGGCCGATGAGTATATTCAGCAAGGCTATGTACTCTCCGATCAATTACTGTATCAATTAGCTCTGTATGGCGCGGGAACGCTCTTTGCGAAGGATGAGTGGCTGGCAAAGGCCGTCTCTTTGAAGCAGTTGCTTGCTCTGAATTATTGGCCGAAAGCCATATTGCAGCATGATCCACTTATCTATCATCCCCATGCCTATCAGGCGACGGTGGAGCAGATGCAGGAGTCAATCGTGCACTGGCTGCCGGCCTTTTCGCCTGCTGGTTATCATCACTATTTTGATGGCCTGGCTCATGCTCTGGCCCTGCTTGATGATCTGGGAGATGGCGAGCAGCGCCAACGGAGCGAAGCCTATGTGCAGGCGCTGGAGAGCGAGGTTGGTAATCCACTGCTGCCGGCTTTCTGGCCTGTTATCCAACTGGGGACGCCCGAATGGCATATGCTGGAACTGAATCATCTCTATGGAGAGATTAAAAATCAACCGTATATGTACCATAATGGCGGCCTGTGGCCAGTCCTGAGCGGCCTCTATGCTGTTGGCCTGGCGCGTCATCGTATGCAACATCGTGCGGAGCATCTGCTGCATGCCATCAATGAGGCCAACGCGCTTGGTAGCGCTGGCGAGCAATGGGAATTTGCCGAATACCACCACACATTGACCTATCAGCCTCTGGGAACGAAATATATGGCCTGGAGCGCGGCAGCTGGCATCCTTGCCCATCAGGCCCTTCGGAAGATGAATATTCCTTTGCTGCTGCCTTCCTGAACCTGGCTTCCCTGGTATCTACCTGTTTTTGGAAAAGTA
>DASSXK010000232.1:0-4413 GCA_035703945.1 Ktedonobacteraceae bacterium
AACTCTGGCAACAACTGGCAACCAACTTTAAACCCGCCCATCTCGAAGAGATCATTCAAAACGAAGTATCCCTGGATGAACTCCCTCAGGCGCTCGCCACGATCCTCAAAGGTGGCGTGCGAGGCCGGGTAATCGTCAAAGTTCAATAACCCTTCGGCTGAGACCTCAGAAGAAGAGCTCATCTGCCATCAAGCTCTTCTTCGGTCTCGGCACCCACTGACAGCCACTCGGCTTTTTCACACAGTTTTACTCTGTACGCTTTCTGCGTGAATCCCAACCTGCAGATTACTCAACATTAAAAAACGGTTGGTTTCTTCTATTGCGATACAAAATTCATGACCGAGGGCGGGATGTAACGGGATGAAAGGGAAGGCCAGAGGAAGCAGCAGCAGAGCTTCATCTCGGGTTTGGGTCAGGAGCCAGGTACGCCGCAATAGATTAACTGCTTCGGGTAAGTTGCCTGTTTGCACCAATGCTTCAGACAATTCGCGTAGGGCAGTTGCTTTCTGTTCGACGTCCTCAATCTGTAGAATTACGCGCTCAGCCGCTTGCCAATGTTTAACGTTCATCAGGGCCTTGCCAAGACCGTGTAAAGCTCGGCTCTTCTTGATAATTGCCTCTCCCTGTTGAAGTACCTGTTCGGCCTCGGTCCAGGCTTGCTCTGCCTCTTGCCAGCGTTCCAGCTTTGCCATCAATGCACCCAGGTCGGTTAAGGCGTTGGCTTTTTGATAGCCTATCCCGATTTGCTGGATCATACTCCCTGCTTCGGACCAGAGCATCTCCGCCTTTTCACGATTCGCAATTTCCAACCAGCTTTCGCCCAGGACTCGCAGCGACTCGGCTTTCTGATAGGTTGTTCCGTTTTGCTGGATCACACGCTCAACCTCGCCCCAGACACGTTCGGCCTCTTCACGGAATCCAGATCGGGCCAGGGACTCACCCAGGCTTCGCAATGCTTCTGCCTGCTGATAGCCGTCGCGTATCTGGAACATCACGTGTTCGGCCTCCTTCCAGATGCGCTGCGCCTCTTCACGCTCGCCAGTTTGCATATAGGAATCGCCCAACGCTTGCAATGTCTGAGCCTTCAGATCCATCCTCTCAAGTACCTGGGCAATACGCTCGGCTTCTTTCCGAGCACCAGCAACTATAAGGGCATTTGCCAACCTCGAAAGGTACCAGTTTCTCTGATAGCTCTTCTCAATCTGTGCAATGATACGCTCTGTTTCTTGCCAGGCATGTTCAGCCTCTTCATTGCGTCTGGACTGCGCCAGGACCTCTCCCAGGGTTTGCCAGGCGCGGGCTTTTTGATCACTCTTCTCGATCCAGTAGATGACGCTCTCGGCCTCCTCATAGCTTCCTGCATGGGCCAGGGATTCGCTCAAGGCCCGCAGTGCGCGCGATTTCTGGTAGCTATCTTCGATCTGGGAAATGATACGCCTGGCTTGATTATAGCAGGCAGTGCGGGCAAGAATTTCGCTTAACGTAGACAAGGCATAAGCACGAAGATGGTCCGGCTCCATCTCTTGAATCAAACGCTCTGCTTCACTCCAGAGCTGCTCGGCATCCTCGCGATGTCCAGCTTGTACCAGGGACTCTCCCAGGGCCTGAAGAATCCAGGTATTGCGATCGCTCTTCCCGGTCTGAGAGATAAGGCGCTCAGCTTCTGACCAGATGCGCTGAGCCTCTTCCTGCTGCCCGGCCTCTGCCAGGGCGACTCCCAGCGCACTCAAGGCCTGGATACGCTCGGGCTGTTGTTCGATCCACGAAATGGTCTGCTCCGCTTCTTTCCAGCGACTGGCCTTTGTCAGAGAGGCGCTTAGCGACTGTAGTGCCTTTATCTTTTCCTCAAACACTACAATCTGTGCGGCCACCTTTGCGGCCTCATCCCAACGCTCGGCTTTCGCCAGGGCGATACTCATCACCCGCTGCACTCGCGGCTTCTGATCCTTTTGCATGATACCTGGAACAATTGAATGCGCATCCTCCCAGATCCTTGCCGCCTCATCCTTGTATCCACTTTTCAGTAAGGACTCGCCAAGAGCATACAAAGCCACAACTTTCTGGTAGATAGCCCCAACTTGTTGAATCAACCGCTCCGTTTCCTTCCACTTAAGTTCGGCAACAGTCCAACGTTCAGCCTTCGCCAGCAGTTCTGCCAGGCCACGCAAAACAGCCGTTTTCTGGGATTCCTTCTCAATCTGTGGAATCAGGCCTTCTATAGCTTGCCAGACACGCTCAAATTCTTCGACTTGCCCAATATCTAAGTACGCCTCCGCTAAAGCAGACAGAGCCCAGGCCTTCTGATAGCTTTTCTCGATCTGAGAGGCCACTTGTTCAGATTCCTTCAGATAACCGGACTTTGCCATTACCACGCCCAGGCCTCGCTGTGACCAGGAACGTTGCTCATCCTTATCAAGCTGCCCTATCATCTGCTCCGCGACTTGCCAGACACGTTCCGCTTCCGAGCGGAGTTCGGTCTTCGCCAACGCCTCTCCCAGGGTACTTAAAGCCCATATTTGCTGTTCGCTCACAGCGATCTGCATAACCACCTGCTCTGCTTCGATCCAACATCCAGCTTCCCCCAGGGCCGTTGCCAACATTCGTAGGGCCCGTATGTGCAGATCGCTCTTCTGGATCTGCGGCGCAATCTGCTCAATCCGCAGGAAAAGCTGCATGGCCTCCTGCTGACGCCCGGCCTGAGCAAAAATAAACGGGGCTATTTGCAGTAAAGCCGCAACTTTATCTTCCTCACGTGTGAGTAGCTCTGCCAGACCCAGAGCTTTTTCTTCCTGACCCAACACCATCATCAGGCGAAAAGCTTCGGGAGGATATGAATCGGCGCGGCTGATCAGACTGCTGCGGAGCAAGGTGTAGCGCCACAGGCGCGGTAGATAGTCCAGCGATTCATTTAGCGAGCGACCCTCCCAGGCCGCGACCTGCTGTCCAAGCGCCAGGTCGCGGGTATAGAAGCGCATGCTGGGATCAAACTGAATTTTGCTATGTCCATATTGACCTTCATCCAGGACCGCCAGAAGTTTGTCCCAGACTCTGGCCTGGAAAAGGTGGGTGATATAGTGCCAGCGGGCATAAAGTCGCCGCCCCTGCTCACTCTGATTATGTCCTATCTCCTGCCAGATAGAGGCCAGATCGCCCTGCTCGCACCAGGCGGCCAGAATGGCATGCCAGTGCTCCTCTTCATCCGAGGCAAAGACATAGGATTTCGTGGGCATAGTTTCATGCTGGCACAGGAACTCACGAAATTTGAGGTGATAAAGACTATATTTACCCTCACCATTTTGAACGACCAGCCCACCCAGACGCGCTATCCCATCCCTGACCTGCTCCTCATCCAATTGGGGATGCTGGATCTGAAGGATATGTCGGATTTGCCGCAAGGAAAGCGGCTCTTGTGCAACCATTAGAATCCCCAGAATGGGTTTAAGGAGGGCTTGCCATTCGCGCTTGTGACGCTTCAGACGATCGATCGAGACGGAGAACAAATTGTCCGGATTCTCAACCACGCGCTGAATAAGCTGTTCGGGCGAGAGGGTTCTGGCCACTTGCAGCTCCCTGGCGGCCAGATCAAGGTAAAGCGCATTTTCCTGCATCATTCGGTAAAATTGATCGGCAAGCTCCTTACGGAGTCTGACATGCCTGTGCGCCAGAATCAGGTCGAAATCGGAGCGACTGAGATTTGGGAGCTGGTATTGGATGTGCGGTTTCAAGAGTTCCAACGGGGATAGGGTATCATTGGGGCGAGTGCCAAGCACAAAGACAATTCCGGCCGGGGGTCGCGTGGGCAAAAAGCTCAGGTCGCGTATACCCGTCACATCCTCTTCAAGTTGGTCCAGGCCATCGATAAAAATGACCTCTTGCTTGCCCTTAGCGGCGATCTCATCCAGGACCCTGGGAAAATAATCCCGTAAGGCGGAGCGACTCTCGCTCGCGACATACAGATCGGAGAGCTCATGCTTGAGGATCAAGCGAGCCATCAGATGGCGCAGCAAACCAACCTGATGATCGGGTCCGGGATTAAGGGGGATGAAATGAAAAGCAACATTCTCACGCCCATAGTCCTCGATCAGCTTAACAATCAGGCTGCTTTTGCCCTGTCCGGCCTGGCCGGTGATAATAATATAGCCACCCGTTGGCAGGTTTTCATCGATCAATTGATGGAGCGTAGCAAGTTCCGTCTGCCGCCCCACAAAATTTTGCAATCGATTGCTGAGAAAGTCGCTCTGGTTCAGCAAAAGCGTTTGTAGCAACTGGCGCCGCTTGTAGCCACGATCATATTCCGGGTAGCTGGTCAACAGACATTCTTTGCCGGTCGAATTGAGAAGGGATTGCACAGCCGTCTGCCCTGGTGGGAGTTGCTGGCTGATATAATCCAGCACGGTGCCAAGACCGAGACGG
>DASSXK010000300.1:0-2824 GCA_035703945.1 Ktedonobacteraceae bacterium
TTAAGAGACGCAGGAGGGCGGCCTTTGTTTTACCCGTTCCAGTGTTATAGGTATTGACAATGATCGGCTCTTCCGCGTAGTAGGTACGCCACTGGTGATAGAGTGGGAATTTTCCCAAAGCGGTCTGAAAGACCTCCGGGGCGGGATTATCACCCTCTTTCATCCACTGATATTCGTCCTGGGACAAAAGCTCAAACGAAAGCATAGAGAATTTCCTTTCTATCAGGGGAGTGCTTCAACACCGTAACGCATATCGGCGGGCAAAAAGAGCGACTCCTTTGCACTGGAGGCATGCCAGAAAGCGCCCGAAGCACGACAGCGGCTTAACAGCGGGGCCGGGTGAATATTGTAGATCGAGAAGGTGCGCAAATTACGCGCGAAGGCAGGCGAGAGATCCACCGCATTCACAAGAAAATCAAGGGTGTGCTCTCCCTCGACCGGCGTTGAGGAAGCAAGTTTTAGCGACTCCCACATCAGGCGAGCCTTGCTATTGAACTTTCCCAAGCGAATATAACCAGGAAGGCGCGGTGTGGTGTCAGCGGTGGAGAGCAGATAGAAAGTCGCAACACTGCCTTGACCCAGCATACGCAGTTTTCCACTCTGAGGAAAATTGTTTGCCCGGGCTCGCTTGCCTGGCTCAGTTGCAATGGCATTCTGATCAAAGCGAAAGTAATAACTATCGGTCTGTGCATTGAACTGGCTGAAAACATACCGCAGTTGGGCAGGGTGAAATGTCGCTGGTGTGACATAAATTCCGCGCTCATTTAATGGTTCCAGATCTTGTTTGTAGCGCGGTGGTCCATTCCAATCATAAGGGGCGGCGCATAGCCCCATCGCGTATGTAAGGGCATAGTTGCCGAGTAGTGGCTCACTCTCGTAGAGCGTACCTACCTCACGACTGGCAAAGTAGGTATGCTCCATCAGAGTGAGATCGGCGCGATAGATATGCATTGCCATAGCGTCGATCTCCTCGTTTAGTTGCTCTTCTTCTGGTACGCCTGGTCGACTTCATTCAGGAAGGATCTGACATCTTCATGCTGACGATAGAGCGCAATTGTCTCGTCGAGAATGCGCTGCAAGGCATCACCCCGGACAACGACCGGCGTGCGCCCAACAACCCTGGACAGTAACTCGTCGCAAGTAGCCTGGACGGCCGCACTGACGTTCACAGCAGCCAGAGGAAAATCGAGTTCCGCCTGCTCGCCTTTCAGTCGGTCATAGACATGCTGAGTAAGTTCAAGGTTAGAGAAGATCTCGGTATCGCTGAAGATGATCCCGGCCAGGGTATTGCGAACCCGGCCAAGACGGCTGCTGATTGCCCCATAACGGCTGCTACGCAGGACATTCCCTATCACATATTGCAATTCGCCAGGAGTCACATCCTTCAGCGATTCAATATCGAGGAAATGCGTCTCAGGCAGTACATACTCATCTTCATTGATTGAAGTTGAGGCGGCTCCAGTGAGCGGATTACGCATCGTGCCGTTGTCAAAGGTCGCGTTAAAGGTGCGTTTGCCTGTGACCTGTGCAACGGGACCAATGGAGTAGGCATCGTCGGTCATGACACGGCTTTTCTGAGCACCGCCTCCGCCCACGGCGTAGCCGTAGAGCATACAGTCAATGCATTTTCCACAGGGCGCGTTCATGTTAAGAGCACAGACCTCTTGCTGTTTGTTGATAGTGACAGGTTTAAGCAGATTATGCTCACGTAATAGTTCGCGACCCGTCCGACGTTCAACGGCCGTCTGTTTGCGTTTACTGATCATCACGCGGCGGATCGAACTCTGGTTCGCAGGTTGAGCACCCGCTGTCACGATTTCTTTGGTCAGCCCTTCGCCGCTTCCCTCGGTACGGAAGATTGTCTCGGACTCTGTTTTGCGAATGAGTAGCAGGTTTGCATAGAGCCCGCGTGGGAAATTGTTATATTCTGGTGCGAGATAGTCGCGGTACTGGTTTAACATCGTAAGATTGGCGATGATACTCATCGTTAGATTCTCCTTCTCTTTCTTCATAAGCTTCGTGAAAACTGGCTGTTTCAAATCTGGTTCTCGACAGGCACATTGATGACCTGTTCGTCTGTGTTACTCATCTTCCTCTGGATCTTCGTCCCTGGCCTCTGCGACCTCAATACGCTGCATCGCCTCTTGCGGATTCTTTGCTTTTCCACGGACAACAAAGATTTCAGCAAGGGCTTCACGCATATAGACAAGGTAGGCACTGCGGATCAGGCGCTCGCGCTGGAGGATTCGGTTGGCGTTACGGTGTTGAGACTGCTCGAAAAATTTCTCGCGGAACAAATCAACGTAACGATAAATGTCTTCCTCGTGCACACCCTTGGCGATACGCTTGACATGATCAAAAATCAGACCTTTGCTGCCCGTCCAGACCAGTTCAAGTTCCTCTTCGTTTTTTGTGTCCGGGCAGCGATCGAGTTCATCCAGGATAATATCAAGTGGCTTGAGGAGCGAGTTGCGTTTATACGATCTGCCACGGATGCGGCGGCTAGCCGCGTGGTTCGCCAGGTCTTTGAGTGCGTTCATACGGGATCTCCTTCTTTCGGTTGTAATGCTGCAAGTAAGGGTGCGACACGTGCGCTCAGATCGATCGCCTGATATTCGGGACGCTTGCCCCTGGCACGAGCAGCATTCTGCTCAATCAGGCGATCGACCTCGTAGTAGAGAGCCAGGGGATCGGTGGCAGCAGAGGTCAGAAGGTCATATACGATCTCTGCGCGGTCTGCATCTTTCGTTGCCAGAAGTTGGGCGATAGCATGAATTTTGCCCAGTTTCCGGCAGAGAGCATCAAGCTGGCTGCGTGTTGTAGA
>DASSXK010000724.1:0-2346 GCA_035703945.1 Ktedonobacteraceae bacterium
CAGCAAGAAGTAGAAATGTATCTTATCAAGCAATTGCTCCAAATATCATAACATCTGACTGTAAAATAGCTCCAAGGAGAGAATATAGGAAGGAGACCTGAAGCGTTTCAGAGCAAGCTTCAGGTCTCCTTCACTTTTGCATTTTCAGCGGAGCTTAGTGCTCGGCAAGAAAGCCCGTCAGCAGATGCAAGACCTCTTCCGGCTTCTCGATATGGGGTGAATGGCCGCAATCGGGCAGCACTGCTTCCTGGTAAGAGCCACCATTGGCCTTATATTGCTCAAGCACGCTTCGCACCTGGCTCTTCATTGGCTGAGGTGGATAAACCTCTGCTCCAGGCCAGCCGGGGATAGCGCCAAGTTGACCCAGAAAGCCCAGATCGAAGAGTGAGGTATCGGAGACAATCTGATCATCAGCCCCGTGAATCCACAGCACGGGTACCTGTATTTTCAACTGCGCGAAGTCCGCCTGATTCAGGTACTTTGGCGATAGGGCATTGTTGACGCCCTGTGTGCCAGGCGAGACATTGGGCCAGTTGGAGGAAGGGGCCGTGTCACCTGGATAATTTCCTGGTGTGATTCTTGTCGAAAGCAGACCTGTCAGGTAGATTTCTTCCCGATCGGCGGCCGGACGGAAAGGGGGCTTTACATAAAATGTGTTCATAACGAAGCGGGGCGAGTTCTGTTCATCGCTCCGATCTCCGCGTGCGAGACGTTGGGCGAAATCAGGATTGGCGGTGCCGCCGCCGCTGCCTGCAAAGTCGGGCCAGGTCGGAGTGCCCGCGACATCTTTAGTGCCTCCGAATCCAAAGGGCGAGCCGGGGGCCTGCAAGGTCAGTGAGCGCAGACTTCCAGGCTGATCAATCGCATACTGCATCACAATGTTGCCACCAAGGGACCAGCCGAACAGGTGGAACGCCGTAAGCTGCAAGGCCTGGGCGAATGAAGCCAGATCGTCAGCGTAGTCGCGCATGCCACGCGTGGCATTGACGGCAAGAACCTCGGTATCTCCATAGCCGCGCATATCCGGCGCGTAGATGCTATAGTGGCCGCTGGCGGCCAGGGCCAGCATTAAATCCTGAAAGAAGAGCGAGGAGGAGCAGTTACCATGCACAAGCACGACCGGTACGTTCCCGTTGCCAGCCTGCAAATACGCCACGGTCAAACGCTCTGTCTTAATACTGTTTTGCGAAATACCTGGAAGCAGTAAATCTGTGCTCATATTTTCTCCTGGAAGTTTCAGCAGACTTGCCTTCCGTTTCGTGTGGCCGCGATGAAGAAGAACCTGAAGGCAGTGAGGGACACCCAAAGAACCTCTATAACGTCAACCTTACCATTTTTTTCCTGATTTGTCAGCACTCACAAGCGACCAATCTACTCGCTGCCTGCTATCGCCATTTTTTAATCAGGATCGTCGGATTGCGGAACTTGCTCAGGCAAGAATCCGGCCTTTAATCCCATCTATAAATAATTGGCTGGTCCTTGCCGATAAAAGGAAGTGAGCATAATTTTGTCGTTCCAAAGCAAATGGCTGTGAGATAGATTTTCCGTACTGGCTGTCTCTGGTTGAGATGTGGCTGCTACATGTTGGCGGGTGACAGATGTGATTCCTCCTTTATTGGATGGCGATGACTTGTAGTGCGGTGTAGTTGAAGTTTGATAACAGGAGAACGCATGTCATACCCGGATGACAATCTCTCTTCTTCGGTTCCCTCCTTTTCAGCAAATAGCTCCGATCACTCGGGAGAAGGAAATAACGCCCGAGCCATGTCTATGGCGCAAGGAAGCAATGCCATTCAGGAAAATGTGACTAAGAAAAAAGTTGGATTTTCTCCTTTGGTTGTTATGAATAGCCAATCGCAGCATGATATTGAGCACTATGCCGAAAGTATTGTGCTGGTGTATGTTGTTGCATTTGTGCTGGTATTGTTGGTGATGCATATTGCAGGCCAGGTGCCGGGACAAAGCCTGGCATTAAAAGTCGCTTCCAATTTGATGCAATTGATTGGAGAGGTCATCGCCCTGGTTTTTTGTTTACGGCCCGCTCTGAGGTTTCGCCGTGAGTATATCTACTTGCGACGTCTTGTGACACAGAATGATCTATCTCGCAATGCTGAGATGCTGGCCGTCCGTCGTTTATACCTGGCCTGGTGCCTGTTAGCAATTGGGATGGCTTTGTGTATCAGTGGAGGGGTGATCTGGACAAGCTATGATATACGGATGCCCTCCTCACAGGTTCCTTTTCCTGGATTATTTGATATCGGTTTTGTAAGCTGTTATCCGTTCTTTTTGCTGAGTACATTGTTGCTCAATCAAGATCGCAGGACAGGATCGGAGCGAACGCGCCTG
>DASSXK010000370.1:0-2626 GCA_035703945.1 Ktedonobacteraceae bacterium
AAGCTTAATTTTTGAAAAAGGGGCTCCGGGCCGCCGCTCCGCAACAATGGCAGCGATGGATGTTCCGACCGAGCCCCTGGAAAACCTGTTGCCAGCCAGCGCTCTGCGTAAAGAAGATGCTCCCTTGCCAGAGGTCAGCGAGATTGAGGTGGTGCGTCATTATACCCACCTCTCGCAGCGCACCTTTGGTGTCGAGACGGGCTTCTATCCGCTCGGCTCCTGCACAATGAAATACAATCCTAAAATCAATGAGGATATGGCTGGCCTGCCTGGAATGGCCCACATCCATCCTTTGCAGCCGGAGCACACTGTGCAGGGTGCGATCCAGTTGTTCTATGAGCTGGAGCACTATCTGGCCGAAATTTCGGGCATGGAGCGTGTGACTTTGCAGCCCTCAGCCGGTGCTCATGGCGAGTTGACCGGCTTGATGCTGATCAAGGCCTACCACCAGAGCCAGGGCGAGGGGCATCGCAACCTGGTTTTGATCCCTGACAATGCTCATGGCACGAATCCTGCTAGCGCTACCTTGTCGGACTACAAGGCGGTTGAGGTCAAGACCGACCCCAAAACCGGTGGCATCGAGATGAGCCATCTGCACGAGCTGCTGGACATGCACGCTTCTAACATTGCTGCGATTATGATGACGAACCCGAACACGCTTGGTCTGTTCGATAGCAAGATTGTCGAGATCGCGAAACTGGTTCACGATGCTGGTGGGCAGTTGTATTACGATGGTGCCAATGCTAATGCCGTTCTGGGTATCACTCGGCCCGGCGATATGGGCTTTGATGTCGTCCACTTCAACCTGCATAAGACCTGTAGCACGCCTCACGGCGGCGGTGGTCCTGGTGCTGGCCCAATCGGTGTGAGCCGACACCTTGTTCGCTTCCTGCCGGGTCCTTTGCCTGCAAAGAACGAGCAGGGCTACTACTGGCAGCAACAGGGACCGGAGTCAATTGGGAAAGTTCGTGCCAACATGGGCAATTTCGCTGTACTGGTCCGGGCCTATACCTACATTCGCTCAAATGGCCCCGACGGCCTACGTCACGTTTCTGAGAGCGCGATCCTGAATGCGAACTATCTCAAACAGGAGCTGTCCGAGGATTACGAGATCGCCTATCCGCAGACCTGTCAGCACGAGTTTGTTGCAACTGCTCGCCGCCAGAAGGAAGAAAGCGGTGTCACAGCTCTCGATGTTGCCAAGCGCCTGCTCGATTTCGGCATGTACGCCCCAACAACCTACTTCCCGCTCATCGTCCCTGAAGCTCTGATGATCGAGCCGACCGAGACCGAGACGCGTGAAGAACTGGATCATTTCATCCGTGTGATGAAGCAGATCGCCGAAGAGTCGCGCACCAACCCTGAAATCGTCAAGACTGCCCCTCACACCACTGTGGTTGGCCGTCTCGATCAGGCTTTGGCTGCCCGTAAACCCAACCTGCGCTGGAACAAAGGACAGGAAGTAACCCACTAATCTCCCATAATGCAAGGGAGCTCAAAACCCTGGGGATGCAAGGGGGCTTTGCTCCCTTGCCAGGGCGTGGGACGGCGTCCCACACATCCCTATCTTTACTCCTCTATTGCAGGCAATACGAAAAAAAGAAATAGAATGAATAAAATTGCAAATGGATTGCGTATCCTCTTTTTGGCTGCGTTGGCCTTGATCCTGCTGGGAACGCTCAGCCAGATCTTCGCCTTCCAGCCCAGGCAAAGTGGCAGCCTCGTCGGCCTTCTCTCCGTCGTTGGTTATATCCTCTTCCCGTTAGGCTTTATCTGCCTTGCGGCCTGTATCATTGGTGGACTCTGGGTCTGGTTCAAGGGTCGCTCGAAAGCATAACAACTCTCTTGACTCAATATCGAAAGCAAGCAACGTTTTGTCTATTCTTCTTTAACGTCTGCTTGCTTTTTGCTTTAAATTGACTTTTGACCCGCTTTCAGGTATACTTGATGCATAACATTTTTTACATGCCGATTAGTACAAAGGAGACCTCCCTTGCGCCTGGCACCCCCTCTCAACATCTCCCGCTAAAAACGTCCCACAATCGACAGGAGAAAGTGCAGGCATGTAGTTCTATCTCACTTCCCCTTTTTTGGGCTGCTTGCTGCCCTTTTGCAAGAAGCAAGATGCCCTGGATGCACAATTGCGTCAAACGTCGATATTCATATCCTCAACAATAGTGTTTTTTAAGTCATGGCAGTTTTTTGAGCCGGGTCCGTACCCTCAATCTATCCTCGTGCCTCTTATGAGCGGGGATAAGGCTTGCTGCCATCTGAGATAAGGGGTAGAACACTTTTTATGTTATTTGTCAGGAACCTCTATAAATCCTATGGGGTCATGCCCATTTTGGAAAACATCTCGTTCGTCATCAATCAAGCCGAGCGTGTTGGCATTGTTGGCTCCAATGGCGTCGGCAAGACCACGCTTTTTCGAATTTTGACTGGAAGTGAGCAGGCCGATAGTGGCTCTGTCACGCTTGCCCCTTCCCTGCAACTCGGCTATCTGCCGCAGAGCGCCCTCGATTTTTATGGTCGTACGATTCAAGATCTGATCTCAGCCTCCCTCGGCAATCTGCGCGAGCTTGAAGAGCGCATGCATGCGTTGGAGGCCGCGATGGCAGAGCCAGCC
>DASSXK010000456.1:0-9625 GCA_035703945.1 Ktedonobacteraceae bacterium
GGATCGATGTCATGACCGAACTTGGTGGCGATTACCACCTGGTCGCGCAAGGGAGCAAGCGCTTCGCCAACCAGGGCTTCATTGGTAAAGGGGCCATAGGATTCAGCGGTGTCGAAGAGGGTGATGCCGCGTTCGACTGCCGACCGGATCAAGGCGATCATTTCCTGCCTGTCAGGAAGCGGGCTTTCATCATGGCTCATTCTCATGCATCCCAGCCCAAGAGCTGAGACTTCCAGGTTCTTTCCAAGGATACGCTTCTGCATGTGCTGAACTCCTCTTGTTCTCTGTCTTGCTGTTCCAATCGGGAATGTTCTTTGTCTAAGAGATCATTATAGACCCCCAGAAGCGCTGAGCGATAGAATGATTCGGGAAAATGCTTGTCTGATTCTGCACATCTTCCTGGCGAGCAAGTTCCGCTTTACTCGGAAGAAAAGGAATTTCAGCCATTTTACCCACATTTTGTACCTCTCTCCCTGATTTGCTATACTTCGTCTTGAGTCAAGAGTTCCGACGTGAATCTGATTCTGAGACCGAGTTTTGGAATATGCGGCGGTAATGCTGCATGGACAAAAGAGCAAGATCGGAGAAGTTTTTTTCTTGCTCTTCCAAGAGAATAGATAGACGTGCGACTTGCAAGAAATTTTACGCTCTCCATCAGTCATGCCGAATGCAAGAGGGAGAAAAAAGAGAGGAACTGAGGAATGAGAAAAATTATTGTACTCGAATTCATCACCCTTGATGGTGTCATACAAGCCGGAGGCGGGCCAGATGAAGATACCAGTGGTGGCTTCAAGTATGGCGGGTGGCAAGCTCCATATTCCGACGATGTTATTGGAACCGTCATGAATAAGCAGATGAGTATGCCGTTTGATCTGTTGTTAGGGCGCAAAACCTTTGAAATTTGGGAACCCTACTGGCCGAAGCATGCCGACATATGGCCGGGCGCCAGTACAGCGACCAAATACGTCGCCTCGAATACCTTGACTTCTAGCGAATGGCAGCCCTCCGTGTTTTTAGGCGGAGACATTGCGGAAAAAGTCAGCCAACTCAAGCAGCAGGAAGGGCCGGATTTGCACGTTTACGGAAGTGCAAATCTCGTTCAGACGCTCATGAAGCATGATTTGGTCGATGAGTTCTGGCTCAAGATCTACCCGCTGACGTTGGGCAGTGGAAAACGGTTGTTTGTCGATGGCACCATTCCAGCTGCGTTCAAGGTGACGGAGAGCCAGGTCTCCCCAACTGGCATCATTATCGTGAATTACAAGCGCGCAGGCGCAGTTACAACCAACACGGTGTAAGGAAGCAGACATCCCTGAGGTCGCAGGAGCATTCCCAAACCCACACGTGCTTCGACCGCGCATCACGCGCGAATGGGGGAAAATCGGCAGATTGGTGAACAACAATGCAATGATTCTTCATCCTCAGCAAGAACAGGATATCGGTTGGCCAGAATGAAGAATCACAACCCAGGGGTACGTGACGAAGAAACAGGATTCGTGCACAAAGAGCTCACCGCTTCCTTTTGTACGAATCCGGGAGCTCTTTTCGGCAGTGAAAGGTGAGGACGAGCCTTGATGTTCCTGTCGAAAATAAGAGCGTTGTGCGACCTGTCTCTACGGAACCTGAAAGGGGATAGTGGCCTGATTTGTTGCGCCAGGAGTGTGCCCTGGCAGCAGGATGAAGGTCGCCTTCGTGGTCTCTTGCGGCACCACGAAGGAAACCAGCCCCGGAATATTTGTCGTGCCAGCCGCCGCATCGCCAATGACCGCTTGTTCGAGATTAATGGTCGTCCCGCCATATTCCAGGCGAATGAAATCAGGCGGGAAAGCATTGTACCCTTCAGTGCCAGGGTTATCAAGTGAGAAGGTAAGGACCATGAAGCGCATACCCTTAGCGACTTGCGTCCCACTATCGCTGAGTTTAAACGTGACCCTTTTCAGGGTCCAGAACATGCTTCCAAACGCGACGTGCAGATTGGGCGTACCCTGTTTGGGCTGATACTGGCTTAGATCGGCATGACCAATTAACGGGACCTGGATCTGCTCTTCAGTATCTTTGCCAATTTGTAGGATCATCTGGTTCACTTTCAGACTGGTGGAGGCGGGAAAATCGATCCAGGTCGTCTGGTCTTCCTTCCGGGCTGGCCCGCTAAGATTCTTATAACCCGCAGAGACAACCTTGCTTCCCCCAGGCAAGAGCAGAGCAAAAGACTCAGGGTAGGCAAAAACGGGAGCGCTCGAAAAGTACACATTATTCACATCTGATTGCACCGCATGGAGATTGAGGCGCACCACCCCCTGCACTGGCGTACTCGTATCATCCGCGAAGCTTGTTGCCTGCTGCGCATCGAGAATCGTAATATTGACACTCGCATAGTTAACTGTTGCATTGATCGGCGTTGTTTTCAGCGGAGCCTGAGTTGGTATCACCTGACTATTTTGACTATTTGAGTTCGCAATAGTGCTATTACCGCCTTTACCGTTTATAAAAAGCAGCGCGAAGAAACCACCCCCACCCAGCAAGAGTAGAAGGAGGAGAAGGATTACCACCACTTTCAGTATTCCTCCCGAATTTTTTTTCTGTGACCGCGCATATGCTGGCAGTAGCTGAGCATTTTGGACAGGCACTTGATTTCCCTGCTGCCCTTGCGCTGGTTGGTAGGCTGATGGTGCCTGTTGTTGCGGTGGATACACCATCGGAGGGGGCGGCGGTATCTGTCTTGGAGAGGAGTGAGCAAGGTTGCCATTGTGAACACTTGCAGGTGTTCCACAATTTGGACAAAAACCCGTGTGAGCAGGGACAGAACTTCCGCAATTGGCACAGGCATGCCTGGTGGATTGTGACATTTTGATTTCTCTTTCGCAACTGTTCAAGGACAGTTATACTAATCACTTATGCAAACTTGAATAACTACAAATGCCCTTGCCCTAATCAAATCGAAGCTCCTGCGAGCGGCGAGAGAGAGTGTGTGTGACATGATGATTTCTCCATGATTGTAGAAAGTGGGAGGTGTTGAGACACCTTTTTCCATGAGTAGCAATACATTCTTGTGAGCAGACGCAATCAGCCTGCTCTTTGCGGGCGCTTCATGATCGGCACACTATGTCAGAGGCAGAAGCTCTGCCCCAAGCGAAGCAAGGCGGTTCTGCGCGGCAGCCAGTCCATTTTGCGCTTCATCGCGCCAGACTCGCCAGACATCGTTCGCTCTGAGCGATGGAACCGCTTTGTCAAGTTCAACAAGCGCCGGCATAAAACCATCTCGCGGCAGGTCGCGCCCGCTCGACTCGCTCCACCTGAGCATCCGCGTTACGGCCCGGATGGAGCGTGGGCATGGTATGGTCGATGACAATGTGTATGCGTTGGAAGATGGTCCGGTTTTTCCGGAAACCCTCCGTTAGTGTCCGCGCAGAAGCGCCTCGCCACCTGCAGCCGGGCGCGGCGGCATCGCGCCCAATTGATGCATCCAGCCGAGCATATCAATCACCGCCCAGCTCTCCTTCATTTGCCCATTGATGATGCGGACCAGGCGCATTTGCTGGATCTCGAAGCGATTGCCAGAAGGAGGGACGCCGAAGAACGCGCCAGAACCCCGATGCGTTCCGCTCATGATGACGCGGATAGATGCCTTGTCTCCTTCTGCGACGACATCCTCGAACGCGAAATGCAGATCAGGGAAAGCGCTCCGCAGCAGGGTAGCGACTTGCTTGAAGTGCTGGCGGCAATCCGTTCCAGCAGGTTCGTTATGGTCGATGGCGTCGGAAGCAATGAGTTCATCAACAATGCCCAGATTTCCCTTGTTGAAGAGTTCGTCGGCGAGACGAATGGCGATAGATTTGGTGTGTTCAGTTGACATGGAATCTCTTTCTTTCTTCCCCGTTGAGCGGGGGAACTCTGTGTGTCTGGAAACGACCGACCTTCCCGGTGTGGCGGTCTTTCTATTTAGAGTCTACTCGGCCTGCCTGCAAAGATCATCGGCAGCATTACGCGATGGCATTACCTATTTGTGCGGCGCGTGTTGAGGGAAAGCAAGAGGGTAGCTGTTTAGATCAGGTTGCGGTCAATGGTGTAACGCGTTGCGGCACTGCGCGAATTGACCGCAATTTTGGTATAGATGGAGCGCAGGTGGCCCTGCACGGTACGGGGACTAATCACCAATTTGTCGGCCACCTGTGCATCGGGTAATCCGAGTGCGACGAGACGCAGCACTTCCACCTCCCGCACGGTCAATCCGTCGGGGTAGGCCGATGGCGCATGCAGTTTGGTCATGGCTGGTTCCGATGCCGTGAGCGCCTGCTCTGGGGTCATACTACACCCCTTCTCGTGTGCTTGCGCATAGGTCTCTTGCCCCAGGTAGGTACGCGTCACGGCGATCTCGCGTTCATAGTCGGTACGTTCAGCAAGAGTCAGATCGATGGGGACATTCAGGTGCGCCGAAGCGGCTCCCAGCAGGCTTGCTGCGAGTCCGTAGTGTCCCTGGACCCTGGCGAGGTGAGCCAGGCCCAGAAGAGACCAACCCACGACCGCTTTGGCCTCGAACCTCTGGGCGAGTGAGAGACTCTCATGGTAGAGCGCGTGGGCCTGAGCAACGTCGCCCAGGCGGGAGGCAAGCTCGCCCAGGCGAGAGTAGGCCAGGCTGATGTTGCGTGCCGTGCCCGTTTCGCGGGCAAGGGCCAAACTTTGCTGATACAATGCCCCCGCCTGCGCATCGTCTCCTCGGCCCTTCGCGATCGTTCCTAAGAGGAACAGCGCGCTGAAGACCGATTCCTTGTCACCCACCTGCTTCGCGATGGTGAACAATTCCTGGGCAAGGGCCGCCGCCTGGGCGTCATCACCCTGAGCAAGCGCGACGGCTGCCAGGAGCTTGCGCGGACTGATCTGGGCTCGTGTTTCTCCGCTTTCCTGGCCGAGCTGCATACCCTGTTCTGAGAGTTGACGCGTTGCCTCAGCGTCACCCTGTTCCCAGGCCAACCGTGCCAGACTGTCCAGTGCGTGTCCAAGCAGCCAGGTGTCTTCTTCGGCCTGGCAGAGGGAGATGCTCTGCTCTATCAAGGTACGAGCTATTGCAAAGTGCTGTTGATACGCATGCACCAGTCCTGCATTCAGCAGAGCCTCCGCCAGGCCCAGTGTGTGCTTGAGTCCCTGATAACTGGCAATACTCTCCTCAAGCAAGAGCGCAGCTGCTGTATAGTTCCCCTGTCGCAGAGCCAACTCTCCCGCTCCACAGAGCGCCTGCGCTCGCGAGGCGGGAGACACCTCGCTATGTGGAAGCGCCAGTGCCGCATCCAGAAAACCCTGTCCCTCGTGAAAAGAGCCGCATGTGATCCAGTACCAGGACAATGCCACACAGAATCGCACCGCCAAAGCTGCTTCCTTGTCCGCGATCAGCTTCAAGAGTGCTGCGCGGAGATTTTCCTGTTCCTGGTTGAGCAGCGTGAACCACCGAACCTGCTGTCCTCCTCCCCGCAGACGAGGCGCGATGTCTTCCGCGAACGCCAGGTAGTACCGCGCATGTGCCCGCTCGCTCGCTTCGGTCTCTCCTTGCTCGGCCAGACATGCCAGCCCATACTCGCGTACCGTTTCCAGCAGGACAAAACGTGGTTCCTCACCCTCCTGGTGGACCTGTTGCAGCAGGCTCTGATCGACCAGCTCGCCAACTCCACTCAACGCGTCACTGGTCGAGCTTCCTCCATTGCGACAGATCTCCTCGATTGCAGCATAGGAGCAGCCGCCAACGAAGACCGCAAGCTGCCGGAAGAGCCATTGTGAAGCCGGTGAAAGCAGATCATAGCTCCATTGAAGGGTCCTGCGCAAGGTGTGCTGGCGTTCTGGAAGGGTACGTGCTCCCCCAGTGAGGATCTGCAGTCGCTGCGCGAGGCGAGCGAGCAAAGCCTGGGGGGGAAACAGCTTGATACGGGCCGCCGCCAGTTCGATCGCCAGCGGCAGTCCATCCAGGCGCACGCAAATTTCCGCGATGGTGGGTGCATTCGTCGCCGTCACCTGGAAGGTAGGGATCGTGGCCTGCGCGCGATCCCTGAAAAGGGCAATGACTGGGTATTGGAGCAAGATATCATGTGCCGGAAGCTGTGACAGGTCAGGCAAGGCCAGGGGAAACACCGGAAACTCGTATTCGGCCTGGAGATGGAGGACGCTGCGGCTGGTCACCAGCACCTTAAGATGGGGACACGCTCGCAGGAGTTCCTCGATCTGTGGAGCAGCGTCGGCGACCTGCTCGAAGTTGTCCAGGACCAGCAACAGGTGCTTCTCACGCAGGGAGAGGTGGACGCGCTCGACCGCTAATTGCCGGTCAGATACCTTGAGATCGAAGGTATGAGCAATGGTCGGAATAACGAGACTGGAGTCGTGAATGGGAGCCAGGGAGGTGAAAGCCACGCCATCAGCGAAATCGCCGAGCAGATCCGTTGCCACCTGGACGGCCAGGCGTGTTTTGCCGACGCCACCCACGCCAATGAGGGTCAGCAGGCGGATATCCGGGCGGCGGAGCAAGGTACACACACTGCTGGTATCCCATTCGCGCCCAATCAAAGGAGTGAGTGGGAGAGGGAGGGTGCGAGAAGAGGTAGTCTCTCTCTGTGATGTCTGGCCAGGTTGGGCTGAGAGCATCGGTACACCCGATGGAGTTCCAGGCGGGGGATCATCTGCAACGCGAACAGCGCTCACACTGTTGGGCGGGCTGGCCTTGCCCGCCAGTTTCGTAGCAATCGCCCGTAATCGTTCAACGGTGAGGCTCTCCGACTTGCCTAAATAAGCAGAAGAGAGCTTGCCCCCGGCTTTGCGGTACGCTTTCCAATACCAACCACCACGCCGGTTACCAGCCTGTTCTTTGCGGGCGGTGAAGGTGCCGCTGGGACCTGTAAAGGCAAACGCCTCGGCCTGTGCCAGCCACACATACCATCCAGGAGTCCCAACGGTTAGCGTCTGCTCATGTTCCTCACATCGATCCACCAGGAGAGTGTCGCGTACGAGAGGGATCGGCTTCGGCATGGTTTTGCTCCTTGATACTGTCTCCGTTCGATCGTGCAGTTACCGAACCAGTATAGCAGGTGTTCGGTAACTCGTCACGCCGGGTGCAATTCCCGCCAGGAGGAGTTTTGGAGAGGACGCGCAAGATACATGATCAAAAACAGGTCCATGGCCAAAATTTGTGTGAATCGTTGTCACATTCCAGCAAATGATATAAATTGTCATAGCTTTCTCCAGCGACAATTTATATCACATTTTCAGCGATAACATTTCTGGCACGAACGACAATTTTTATGGCATCCTACACAGATCGCTTCTCCTACAAATTAACGCTCACACTAATGGCAATTATCGGAAACGCTAGAAACTCAAAAATTGGTCTTTTACCGGTAGCGATTTTATGTATCGGTAATTACCGAATGTGACTTTCGCTACCGGTAATTCATTGTTGGTCGATGGCCCAAAGGAATCAACACAAGCATTGCATTCGCTTTTTGTATTTACCAAATCAGGGTTTCAGGCCACTTGATACTTTTGCAGATCTAGGCTGAGACATCTCAGCCTGTTACACTCTGAAAAAGATGACGAGTACCTCACCAGGAGTAAGGACCTTGAAACCGATCAAAAGAAAAGTACTCGCATACATCACTCATCAGCAGAAATTGCTCGTCTTCAGCCACCCTTACGCGCCAGAAGCGGGGATACAGGTTCCAGCAGGGACGACTGAAGAGGGAGAAGCGCCAGAACACGCCGTTTTACGCGAAGCGTTTGAAGAGACGGGCTTGACTGACCTTGTTCTGGATGGGTTTCTTGGTGAGCAAGAACGCGATATGGCAGATTTTGGGCGCGAAGAGATCCACTATCGGTATTTTTACCATCTCCGCTATCAGGGGAAGCCGCAAGCAGTATGGCAACATGCAGAGCTCTTCCCATCTGATTCCCATGAACTGCATATTTTCGAGCTCTTTTGGGTCACATTGCCTGACCAGGTGCCAGAATTAATCGCGGACCACGGCCTGCTGCTTCCTCGGCTCATAGAACGACTTGGGAGAGCCTCTTAAGGCAATCCAAATGGAAAGAGGCCGCAGAGATCGCTGGATTCCCCATTAGTCACTCAACGGCCTATCGCTTGTTAGCAGCATGGCGTGCACAGAGAGAAGCGGCTTTTCAAGTTTCAGTAAAAGTGCTTAAGAGCGTGCACATTCTCTCAGTGAAATGTTTTACTGAGTATGAATTGGTGAGTTTCGATCTCACCCCTTACGCAAGAAGAGAGCGTTCTCACTTCCCTCCCCTGTAGATGGCAATGGACTCTTCCGCATATGGCCTGCCGCTGGCTCGGATAATACGACTTAGCTCATTGACATCAAAAGGAACATGGCGAAAGGTGAGGCCCAGACATCCTCCTTCGGAGGTAACAATTGCGTAATCGGCCCAGGGATCTACCATGGTGCGTTTTTGGGCAAGATCGGTAAATTCCCAATTATAGGCCAGACTCACACTCCCCGGGTTAAAATACCAGGAATTCCCCAAACGCCGCATCTGCTGTGTGTGCGTATGTCCACCTGTCAGGAGCGTTGCATTGTATCCAGCCATAAAATCACGGACAACATCATCCGGCGTATCAGGAAGGATGATTTCGTCGAATGAACGAGGCGAGCCATGAAAACAAAGCAGGTTCTTCTCACCTTCTAAGGGAATCTCGATCGTGGGACGAAATTGCTGGATAAAGGCAAGGTCACTTTCCGAAAGTTGCGCAAGCGACCAATCTCTGACCTCTTGCTGTTTTTCGCTGACTTCCTCATTCGTTGATGTTTCCACTCCACTAATCAGCCAGGCATCAGCGTTACCCATCACCACCGGACAATTTAGCTCGCGCAGTCGCGCAAGCGTCTCGGCTGGCTGCGAGCCGCCTTGAAGGGCATCGCCCAGGCATACGATCTGCTCAATACCCTGTCTCTGGATATCTTGAAGGACCTGATCAAGTGCAAAATATTCACCATGAATGTCGGAAATAACGGCGATACGCATAAATAACTCCTTTTCTTCTGTGCGAATTGCTTGACAAAATATACATTTACCACAAAAATATGCTGTGTCTTCTCTATTATTCCAGATAAAGGATATTCGTCCATATAGGAAGCCACTTCGCTACAGGAAGAACGTTTGACATCAGGAGTAATTTTATAATGGAAGAACGTTTGCGTTTCTCATTGAGAATCGTTGCATAGCTCTGGCTTAAAGGATAAATTGATGAATATATCCGCGATCCTGTTCATCTGTGGACTATTGATTGTTGCTGTCCTACTCCTGTTTGTTCCAACGCCACGTTCCTGGAGGAAAGCAAGCATCCCTGTTGATCGCCATCCTGCCCGCCCGATTTTTCGTGATGACGATCGGTATTGGTCAGGGGGTCTTTTATATAACAATCCCGATGACCCGGATTTGTTTGTCCCAAAGCGATTCGGGATTGGGTGGACGCTTAATTTCGGCCACCCACAGAGCAAACTGGTCATCATCGGAACACTATTGTTCCCCCTGGTATTGGCTCTCTTAGGGGTTCTTCTAACCGGGTCTCTGCATCCAAATGGATGCCACCCATCGGGATGCAACTAGACGCCTTAAAAAATGCCGGGGTAAGCTAAGG
>DASSXK010000473.1:0-5841 GCA_035703945.1 Ktedonobacteraceae bacterium
GCATGGGTTTGTGGCCCCGGACCAGTTTATGCCGCTGGCCGAGCAGACCTCTCTGATTGCCCCGTTGACTCATTGGGTGCTAGAAACGGCTCTGGAACAGTGTCGTCTCTGGCTGGATGCCGGTTTATCTCTAAGTGTATCCGTCAATCTTTCGATGTCAAATTTGCGTGATGCTAACCTGCCCGATACGATTGCCGGTCTGCTGGTCCGCTACAATGTTCCTCCCTACATTCTTTGCTGCGAGGTCACGGAGAGCGCCGTCATGGCCGATGCCGCCCATACGATTGATGTCTTAAATCGTCTCTTTGCTCTGGGAATACGGATCGCGATAGATGATTTTGGGACGGGCTATGCCTCATTGTCCTACCTCAAGCATTTACCAGCCGATGAACTGAAAATTGACCGCACTTTTGTGCAACATTTAACGACAGATGAGATGGATCAGGCTATCGTGCGCTCCACCATCGATATGGCTCATAGCATGGGGATGTGTGTGGTCGCCGAAGGTGTGGAGGACCAGATGACCTGGGATTTGCTGGCCTCTCTCACCTGCGATATTGCTCAGGGCTACTACCTTTCGCGCCCGATACCTGCCAGGGACCTGGAACACTGGCTGGACGAACGGAAAGAGATGGTTGTATCCTAACTACTGTATCCGTGTGCTTTCGCGGAAGAACCTTGAAAAATTGAAGACTATGGAAGAATCAGTATTCTTTTGAGGCATCCAGGTTTGCTCGCCACAATTGTTCAAGCGTTTGCAGGTCACCCATGAATTCAGCTTGACTCTGACCTGCTCCTTGTTCAAGTGTTTCCCGAATTTCGAGCGTAAAAGCCTGTGCCCCAAACTCCTCCCAGTCCTTTTGTAGCTTGTGATGCACTGTGGAGCCGGTCGTGCTGGCGAATTGAAAGCGGTTTTGCACGCTCTTCAGATTCGCGGCATGACCGATCAGGTATTTTCCATTGATTGTATTGGTGATGGTATAGATGCCACCTTGAAGCTTGCGTTCCTTATATTCATTGGTAAGGGCTTTTCTTCTATTCACGGTTCTCTTCGATTCTTTTTTATCCCTGGAGCATATTTCAATGTTCAGGTCGCTTCAGGGAGGCGTTGGACTCTATTATCATTGAGACTAACGAATGCTTCCTTTTGATTATAATGGAACTAACGTTAGTTTTAAAGAGTCATGCGGGAAGCCTTCTATGATGTTATGGCAGAGTGCTCCATCGCTTGCACAAGTGTATCCATAACAGTTTGAAGTGCCTGTTTTGTCTCAGGATCGGAGATCTCTCCCTCAGCATTGAGCTTCTTCTTGATTATGGGAACCGTAAGTTTGGCGTTTTCGGGTACTTTTGCGCCTAATGCCTTCAAGGTTAGCAAAAGTGAGGCGTGTGCTTTGTCTCCACCGGTTGCCAGGGGAGATGCACTGATTGCAGCGACCGGCTTGTCCCAGAGGTCGCCCGTAGAGACGGTCCAGTCCAGGGCGTTTTTGAGTGATCCAGGTACCCCAAAAGCGTATTCTGGTGTGCAGATAATGATGCCATCGGCTGCTTTAAGTTGCTCACGCAGCGATACAACCGTAGCAGGAGACTTTTCATCGTCAATCTCAGGACTAAAATGTGGAAGCTCGGCCAGGCCAGTATAGATAAGGCATTCTATATCTTCAGGTGCTAATGCGATTGTCGCACGAACGAGCGCGGAGTTTGTTGAACTGGCACGCAAGCTGCCAGAAATAGCAAGAATTCGCATATCTGTTTCCTTACTGAGTGAAGTGTACATTTTAAGCAAATCTGCTATTGATAACATAGGCTATAATGCTAATTCATCCCATTGCGAACGCAAGCCAGTCTAATTGCTTGTGAAGTAAACTTGTGGATAGACTGCTGGCATCATTGCTCTATGGTCACATACATCCGGTTTATTTCGTCATAAAAGGAATGAGAGAGTGTGAAATATGAGACAGGAAAGCTGGCTAAAGAGGTGTGTTTGTGTTTAGTTCCCTCAAATTTGTTGGGGCTCGTAGTCCTTTACGATCCGGTGCTTTTTTGCGGTTATGGTTGGGATTAAGTATTTCTTATATGGGCGATCCGTTTACAACTATCGGGTTGCTCTGGTATGTTTTGCAACTTACCGGTTCGGGGGTGGCTATAAGCCTGGTTCTTCTGTGCTTTCAACTCCCTGGGATGCTGACTGGACCCTTGCTTGGAATGTTGTTGGATCGCTGGCAGCCTCGCCTTGTGATTGGTATAGATAACACGCTACGAGCGCTCCTGATCGGGGCTATTCCCGCTCTTTCCCTGTTGGGGGTCTTGCAGTTGTGGCATATTTATGTCCTGGCTCTGCTTGCGGGAGCACTTTCTCCTGCCACCGGAGCGGGTATTCGCGTCCTCTTGCCCCAGCTTGTCGCGGAGAGTGAGCTTGATCGAGCCAATGCGCTTACCTCAACAAGTATGCAGTTTTCCTGGCTGCTTGGTCCTGCGCTGGCGGGCATTGTGGTTTCCCAGGCCGGAGGAGCCTTTGCTTTATTTATTGATGCTATAAGCTTCTTGTTGATGGGACTCCTTATCTTTTCGCTTCCGCCCGTTTCTCGACACATGCTCAAAGAATCTCCACAGGTAAAGGAAAGTTGGTTTGGCGGCTTTGCCCTGTTATTTGGTAGGAAAGAGATTCGCCTGTTGACATGCTTATCCTTTATCTTCTTTTTCTCGTATGGTCCTCTTGAAGCGGCCCTGCCTCTCTATAGCGACCGGATTTTGCATGTTGGTGCTCAAGGGTATGGCCTGCTCTGGACTGGCTTCGGCGTGGGTGCGCTGGTTGGGGCATTACTCACTGGCTTTGTGGCGGCACGAGCGCGGCCGGGCCTGACCCAACCACTGATTGCGATCCTATGGGGCGGTTTCCTTTGTCCGCTGTTGATTATCCGCTCTTTGCCCCTTGCGCTTATTTGTCTCGCGCTGGGAGCATGTTCCTGGGCCCCGTATACTCCGATTGAGGCCTCTCTTTTACAGCGACTTATTCCGCCTTCGATGCGAGGGCGCGTCTTTGGAGCACGCTTTGCCTTAATTACGGCTTCTGCTCCCCTGGGCACGTTGATCGGTGGCTTTCTTTTGGAATACGTTTCTGCTTCTATTGTGATTGGTATTTCTGGACTGGCATGTATTTTGGCCGGGGTGGCCGGATTTGCCTCCCCAACGATCCGTAGCCTGGGCCGGCCTATGAAAAATGACCTGGATGCTTGAAAGAAGGGATAGTATGTTTGAGATTGACTATACGCTTTCGCCAATTGGCTTCCTGCGTTCGCCGCTCAAACGGCGTGAGGATGCTCCTAAACAAGGACGTGAAGGAGCGCCCGACGCCTGGTTAGATGTGAATGCAGATGTTGCTGAGGCGCTTGAGGGGATTGAGGTGGGCGCTGAGATTATCCTGATCACCTGGTTTCACCAATCTCAGCGTGATATCTTAAAAGTCCATCCCCGTTCAGATAAAAATATCCCGCTGGCTGGTGTTTTCGCGACCCGTTCGCCCGATAGACCAAATCCACTTGGCTTACACCGGGTCACGGTTCTCGCCATCGAGGGCACGAGCGTAAAAGTGGGGCCGATAGAGGCGATTGACGGCACGCCAGTTGTAGATATCAAGCCGGTGCTCTCGCGGCTAGAAGATTCCTAAGCGCGTCAGTCAGCGAAGTGAATGGCAATGCCTTACAAACTTGTAGAGGATTGCATTGTATGAAAGCACCTTTGCTTTAATCGGTATCTTAGATTGTGAGCACAAAAGCGTTCTTCTCAAAGGTATCTTCTCGTTTGTTCATTGCGATCACTTTCTTGTAGGCCCGGGTATATTTTTCCGCCATTATACGCGCCGAGAAATTCTCCTCTACATGGTTGCGTGTGCTTACACGGTCAATTGTATCAATTTTTGCGATGGCCTGCACCATTTCGTCAAGTGTGTGGACCAGGAAGCCTGTTTTGTGGTCCACAACAATCTCCGGGGCCGCTCCTCGTCTGAAGCTAATCACAGGACAGCCAGCAGCCATTGCTTCGATCATGACGAGGCCGAACGGTTCCTCCCATTCGATTGGATTGAGAAATCCCCGAGCCTGACTGAGCAGCTTGACCTTCTGGCTTAGATTGACGGGGCCAATATACTTAATCATTGTGCCATCGATCTGTGGCTCAATCTCTTCATGGAAGTAGCGTCTGGCATCCGGTCGATGGCGGTCGATTGTTCCAGCCAGTACCAGGGGGACGCCAGCTTGTTTGGCGGCCTGGATCGCCAGGTGCGGCCCTTTTTCGGCGATGAAGCTTCCAAGCCAGGCAAAGTACTCCCCTCTTTTTTTGGAGGAACTCGGATACTTACTCATATCTATTCCGTTGGGCACGATGTCCACAAAATTGAGTGGAAACTGCTCCTGAGCACGTGCGCTTTCGCTCAGTGCAACGACCGGAACAGAAGGGGCCCAATCCATATAATAGCGATCGGCATCGCCAATCTTGCCGTCTGCATGACGATCAAAAGGAAAACGGCTGTGCATAGTTGTGATATGAGGCACTTCGAGAGCAGCCGTCAGCGGAAACAGGTAGAGATCAGCACTTGAGGATAGGTGGGTATGCACAATATCAAAATCTTGTGTTTTTATATACTCTATCGCTTTTTGTAGATGATAAAAGGCCTGAAGATGCATCGTCCAGGGAACCCCGACGCTGAGCAACGATTGCGGAAAGAAAGAAACCAGTTTTGCCGATGTCTTTGCATCCCCTGGCGCAAATAAGGTTACTTCATGACCCTGCGCGACTTGTTCTTCTACAAGCGTCGAGAGAACACTCTCAGTTCCCCCGTAGTTCTTTGGTGGAAGCGCAATCCAGGGCGGTGCTATTTGTGCTATTTTCATAATATTTATCCTCTTCTTGAGACTAACTCTTCTACTAACACGGTTGCAACTTCACATAAGTAACTGTCTTTTCGCCCTTTATATTATCTATCGCATCTATTGCTCTATGTTTTTAAATCTTTACGCAGTAATACGTAACGACAATGAGTTGACTCAAAAATCCAAATCATGCCTGCTCAAAATGGCAGATGTCTCATATAATCGGGAAGATTTCGCTTGAAGGTATGGAGAAGCAGGCGAGAAGAAGTAATGGCAGGGCAGACTATCTGCAAAATGCTCGTGGCTGGTTTACGCATTGCGGCTATTAACGGTCAGAAAGGGAGAACATGTGGTAGAATAAAGTGAACAACACGACTTTGCTTCTCAGAAGGGTGCCTCCCAGGTATGAAAGAAATTCTCTTGCAAGGGACATTGGGTTATGCTCAGATCGATTCCATCGTAAAAGAGGTTGTCCAGGTGTATGAAGATACTTTCCCTGGAGAAATTGCCGCATACTATGTCGAAGGCAGTTATGCTGACCACACCTCTCTGGCTACCAGCGATATTGACCTGGTCATTGTCTTTCGTCATGCATTTGCCCATCGAGAGACCCGCACGATGGCAGAGCGAACGTGGACAAGCGAACCCAAAGGAGCGCCAGAAGTCGATCTCACCGTCGTAGATGAAGAGAGTTTGCGAGCAGGGGTGCATCCCACTCTCAAATTGGGGAGCCGACTCATCTATGGGCAGGATGTCTGCGACCTCTATCCTCTTGTCCCCATCGAGGCGTGGGCGCGTGAGCGGATGCATGCGGCGTATTGGCTCCTTGTCACCATTTACCAACGCTCTACCCCGGTCCATCTTCCTCTGACTCTTCCCTCTCCATTAGAAGAGTTCTATGGATATACTAACCGAACGCTTCAACTCCCTGACGGTCAGGAAGTCTTTTGTACGCGGAATCTTATTCGCACGA
>DASSXK010000024.1:0-10260 GCA_035703945.1 Ktedonobacteraceae bacterium
TTTGATCCGGAAACCGGGCAGATTTCGGCATATAACCCACTTGTAATTGATAAAGGCACTCAGCCCGCAGTTGCGCCCGTTGTACCAACAATCCCTCAGGGAGCTGTTGTTGCCCTCTGGTTCGGTTTTAATGGGAATAACCTGATGTTGAAGAGTTCACATAACAGCCTGAATAGCGGCCGCTGTGTGAATGGTGTCAACGGTACAATCTTTGGTCAATTCGCTTATTGTAACGCTCCTGCCTTCTTTCAGGGTGCCAACCAGGCTATTCGCGATGGACAACTAGTCGTGCCTGCGTTGGGGATTGCAAAAGATGGGCAGATCTGCCCCACCGTGCGTGATTTTGCAATTGTTGACCAGGACCAGAGCGATAACGTTCCAACTACCTACTTTGTCTCCTCGAATAATCAGGTTGCCCAGGCAACGGCCGCGAATGCTGCTAAACTACAAAATATCCAGCCTCTTTTCAATGGCAGCGATAACCGCCTGCTAGATATTGCGGTTGATGGAGCTTTGGGATGCTCGCCCTGGAAGGTCAATGATCTGGCTGATCCAGGTAAGATGATTCCCTTGCTTCCACTTAATGAACTCCAGGCCGCGAAATTCCAGCCAACGCCTGTGGCGCTGGTGCCAAACCTCGATCCAATGACTCTGGTGAATAATCAGCGCAACATGGATAAGCTGAATGCCTACCGCGCTGGTGTCGATCAGTCGACAATCAGAGTTCCCAGTCAGGCAAGTACGCGGGCCTACTGCCTCAATCTGATGCGAACTGCGCCAATTCGTCTGGCACTTGATGCCCCCTTCCTTGGGAAGGCTCCCTCGCCTGATATGGGAGCGGCGGACAACCTGTATGACTTTATGGGTCAGCGTTTCGCCGCCACCTGGACGAACTTGACCTGCGATCAGATGACCGGCAAAGCTACCCCGATTACCGTTAAAACCGATGCTAATGGTGTTGCTGTGGAGACGATGGTCAACGGTATCAATCTCAACCCGACTGCGAATCCTTTGACCTGTAACGTTAATGGCACACCGGTTGCCGGATGTACAGGGAAAGCAACCATCAATGGTCAAGCTTGTGCATTTTTGTTAGATCCCGCTACTAACCAGTTAAATCTTACTTGTCCTGCCAAGGCTATAACACCTCCGGGTAAGCCTCAGGTCAGCGGCCAGGGCCAGCCACCTGATCCCAATTCGGGTAAAAATCCCAATCAAGTAAAGAATCAGTAATCTGACTGGAGCCAATAACATCTTATTAATGGTGTGAAATTAAGGAAGTCGAGAGCTTTTGTAAAAAGGCCCTCGACTTCTTTATTAGATGCCTGTTATGCTGTAGGTAGCGTATAGTCAGAAGCAGGTGAATTTTCTACAGCCACAAGGTTTTTGTGAGTGAGTAGAAGATCTTACAAAATATTTACATGTTTGGCTTTTTTTATTGAAGCCGATAGGATATTCTTTACATATAGTTGCCTTCAGGTAACAATTTACAATCCCTTTTTATCCTAGAGGAAAGAGTCTGAAAACTTTGGATAGCTGGAGCGAACGTCAGAAATTAACAATTTTAGGGTTTTTATTGCTTCTTATGCTGGCTTTTCTGGCTTTTACTTCATCTCAGACGTTACAGGCAGTTGGCAGTTTCCAGCAACGCTCGCGTGCAGTCAAAGCGGGCGACGTGAGCACCGTTCGTCCCTGGATGACGGTTCATGCGATCTCGCATATTTATCATGTTCCTGAAGACTTCCTTTACCATGAATTACATATCAGCAACCCGATTGTTATGCGGCATGTCACTCTCAATGGGATTGCCATGGAAAGAAAGCAGCCGCTGACTCAAGTTATTCATACCGTTCAAAGTGCAATAATGGTCTATCGTAAAACTCATCCTCGTCCTTTCCCGTCACCAACAGCTCGTCCGCCTACTCCCCCCAAAACAAGATCTGTAGGAGCTTTTTCGGAGTTGCATCGCATAAAAGGATCAACCTCATCAATGCGGGGAGGAAAATAGGGTGAACGCGTTCTTCATTGATGCTGTACAGCGTTACGGCTATCCTGTACTCTGGCTGATTGTCTTTGTCGCTGCTGCCGGTGCTCCTGTTTCTGGTTCTCTGCTGCTCTTTGCTTCTGGAGCTTTTGCGGCCTTTGGTGATTTTAACCTGATCGCTCTCTTCCCGGTTGCCTTGAGCGCCGCTGTGATGGGAGATAACCTGAGTTACTTTATTGGTCGACGTGTCGGAGTATCGCTTCTGGGTTGGGTTGAGCGTAATAAGCGTTTTCGTTTTATTACGCCTGAAAATCTTGAGCGTGGGCGGCTCTACTTCAGGAAGCGAGCTGCGTGGAGCATTTTTATTACGCGCTTTTTGATTGTGGCGCTTGGTGGTCCAATCAATATCGTAGCAGGTTTGGAGCAGTATCCCTACCCACGTTTCTTGATCTGGGATATCAGCGGGCAGATTCTTGGGGCGCTGATTCCCCTTGGATTGGGATATATCTTTGCTCAGAGTTGGGAGGAAGTGGCCAGTCTCTTTGGGGCGATCTCAAGTCTGATCCTGGCGCTTCTGATCGCGATGATCCTCCTGGTTATGTTTGTGCGCCGGTTACGTCAAAGGCGCGAGGCTCGAAAGCAACTAGAGGCTGAGGCGTCTGAATCAGGAAAGGCCCGGGAAGATGCTTTTTCGTCTTCTGAACCACAAGCGGCCTTCGAGGTGAGAGAAGCGGTACTCCCCACGCCATTGAATGATACATATACTGATTCCTCACTCACTTCCGATTAGGAGACCTGCAATGATGGCTGAAAAGCCAACTATACTGATCCTGACGACCAATACCGGCGGTGGTCACCGCAATCTTGCTCAATCTCTCACGGAGATTCTGGGAAGCAATTTTAATTTTGTGATTGTCAATCCTCAGTCTGAAATGTCGGGGCGCTGGTATTCGTTTATCAGTCGGCATTGGGTTCGTTTCTTAACCTGGCAATATGTTTTTACTGACATCTGGCTGATTGCCTATTGTTTTCATCGAGTGCTTGCATGGGGAATGTGTCCACGTTTAGGTCGTATGATCGAGGAGGTCCAGCCTCGACTTATTATTGCAACACATTCCTTGCTCTCCCACTCTGTCGCTTGTGCCATAAAACGCTCGCATAAAAAGATTCCGCTTGTTTTTCAACTTACTGATCTCAAACAAGTGCATGAGACATGGTTTACCGAAAAGCGCGTAGATGCCTACCTTGTCCCTTCCGAAGAAATTTTTGCTCAAGCTTTGGCCCGAGGAATTGATCGCAAACGCCTTCACCTGACAGGTAGACCGGTGCGCCGCCAGTTCTCCGAGGTGTCCTTACAAAAGAGGGCCGAAACGCTGGCATCCCTCGGTTTTGATGCGGAGGTTTTTACAATCTTTCTGCAAGGTGGGGCAGGAGGGTCGGCCCGCGTGCATCAGAGCGTTGTGTCTCTGCTTAAAAGTGGTATTCCGCTGCAAATTATTCTGGCGGTTGGTAATAATACCAGGCTTGCAGAGCTCTTTCAAGACTTGCCGCAGGTGCGTATCTTGCCTTTTACAGAACAGATTGCGCCCTATCTGGCGGCCGCTGATGTGATTGTGGGAAAGGCGGGGGCAAGCTTTATTACCGAGGCATTTATGGTTGAGAGGCCCTTTCTGGTAACAGCGTTTTTTCCGGGGCAGGAGACGCCTAATTTGCGTTTTATTGAGCAATATCGCTTGGGGTGGATTCGGCTGGAGCCAGAGACTCAGCAGAATCTTCTACTTTTACTGGCACGCGATACGTCAGTGATTGAGGGGAAGCTGGAGGCGATACAAACATACAAAGCCTGGAATCAGCGGGCGAATCAAGCTATTCGTCCGCTGATTGAGAATCTTCTCTCTCAGGGCCAGCATGCCTCTGAGATGTATTGAAGGTGGTGCTTACGGCTACGAAAGCCCATTGGTGGTCTTACGCCAGTTGACTGTTGGCACAATCAAAGCTTTATCGATATGTTGACGATGGTCAAGTGCAACATTTATCATTGATGCGAGCACGTCTTCATTGAGCAGGTGTGGCTTCAGTCCAAGTTCGATCAATCTGGTGTGTGTGGCATTGTAGTAATGCTCTTCTAACTCAATTCTTGGATTTGGATGATATTGCACCTGGGCCTCGACCCCAAAATGCTTGCTCTGGCTGGCAACCATTTCTGCCAGTTGTACAAGTGAAAACTGTTCAGTGATCTGATTAAAGACCCGATACTCTCCTGTTTGTGCGGGTGTTTCGATTGCCAGCTCGATGCACCTGATCGTATCTCTCAAATTGATATATCCGCGCGTTTGCTGACCGGTACCATATACACTCAGTGGATATTTTGTTGCCGCCTGTACACAGAAGCGGTTCAGGGCTGTACCATAGATCTGGTCGTAGTCAAAACGCGTTGCCAGGCGCGGGTCCAGGGCTGTTTCATCGGTCTCGAAACCATAGACGATGCCCTGATTTAAATCGGTGGCGCGGATTCCCCAGATTTTACAGCAGAACATAATATTGTGGCTATCGTGGACTTTGCTGAGGTGGTAAAAGGACCCTGGTTGCTTGGGAAAAGGCAGAATGTCCGATCGTCCTTTGTGATGGATCTCAATAAAACCTTCTTCGATATCAATGTTTGGTGTCCCGTACTCGCCCATGGTACCAAGCTTCACGAGATGGCAACCAGGTGCGAAATCCTTGATTGCGTACAATACATTCAGGGTACCAATGACATTATTGGTCTGGGTATAAACGGCGTGTTTGCGATCAATCATAGAATAGGGAGCAGAGCGTTGTTCCGCGAAGTCTACAACTGCATCAGGTTGCATGTCCTGAAAGACCGAGGCGAGCGTTTCATAATCTGTTGTATCGCCAATGCGTATCTGAATCTGTTGTCCAGTGAGTTCTTTCCAGGCAGCAACGCGTTCGTGAAGCGTCTGGATGGGGATGAGGCTGTTATAGCCATGTTCGAGGTCGAATTGCCTGCGTGACAGATTATCGAGAATCGTGACATCATGTCCCTTACTCGAAAGATAGAGTGATTGTGGCCAACCAAGATAGCCATCACCCCCTAGAATAAGAATACGCATAGATTCCTCCGTTGTTGATGCCGAGTTTGCCAGGTTACTATTCTGGGACTGAAGCGATGGTATCCCAAAATGTGCATCACTTAATTATATCCTAGAACCGGCTTGAAACACTGCTGAAGCCAGCTATCGCTTTGTAGGAAAAGCAGAGAGAACAGGTTAATCTCCTTTGAACCGATCTCCAGACAGGCGTTATTTAAATTGTAAAGTTCAGATATCTGGAAAATATCAAGAAGCTGTCAGGAGACTGTAAAGTCGCTCCTCGTATCTCTTCTATTAATACGTGCTTGCTGCCAAAGGGGGGATAGTCTTTAGAGCCAGTCTCTCAAAAGGGACTGGTTCTGCTGGCCCTGTTGTTCTTTCCCCTGATCCTCCTGTGAAGTATGGGAATGGGAGCTATTGCGGCCACCCTGGTTGCTCTCTGGTTTGGTTTTGTTTGCAGAGAAATTAAAAATGGTGTAGGGTTTTTGTAAATTGATGCGATATATAAGTATGATCGTCTGAAAAGGAGGTTTTTCACGCTTGATAGATGTTCAGCATAACGTAGCCACAGCTTATATTCGGGCTGCTCCAGTTTCTGATAACCTTGATCTGCTGGTTTCTGAGATAGCACGAAGTCGCGCCCTGGAAGCTGCCCTACTCACACAAGACGTGCCGTTGAAGAGGCAGGCGCAAGCGCAAGGGATTGCGCCTGATGCACTTGATGACGTTGTGCAAGAGACATTCATTGAGGCCTGGAAGCACCTCGACCAGCTACATACGCCAGCGCATCTCAATGCCTGGCTTCAGGGTATCTGTCGAAATGTTTGTCGCCGCTGGCATCGTTCCCAGCAAACGTTGATGGGGCGTCAAACCTCGCTTTCCCCTTATCTCATGGAAAAAGAGGATGAAATACTGGCTGTTCGGGAATGCGAGCTGCCTCTTCCCGACGATTTTGACCTGTCTGAAATACTTTGTCGCCAGGATCTAATGACTCTGCTTGATCGTGCGCTGGGGTATCTGCCAGAGACATTGCGTTCAACAGTTGATCTCTATTATCTGGCAGAGATCCCGCAACGTGAGGCGGCCCTGGTTTTAGGTGTAACCGTCAAAGCCTTTGAAATACGTTTGCTGCGTGCTCGCCGCAAATTGCGCCAGCTTCTAAGCACTGAATTGCGTGCTGAAGCACTTGAATTTGGTCTTAATGTAGAGCCGGAAGCAGACAAAAAATGGCGTGAAACGCGTGAATGGTGCAGCTATTGTGGTCTCAATCGCCTTCAGGGCTATTTTGAGTTGGGATCAGACGGGCGAATTCGCATTCATTTTCGTTGCGCTGGTTGTGAACGATATTCTATCAATAATAGTTTGGTTCATTTGAATGGCCAATCTTCGTTTCGGCCGGCGCTGAAACGGGTTATCCAGTGGTCAGGAGAATATCTCATCGAAGGTTTGCGCTCTGGAGTACAACGCTGCCCCCGTTGCGGCGAGGCCCGACCAGGGATTCTTAGCGATATAGATGAAGCAGTTACAGCGGACCCTCCTTATCCTACCAGGCCAAATTGGACGTTCCACTGTCCAGCTTGTGATGAAACGATCATCATTAGTGTAGGGGTTTTGCCTGGACTGCACGCGGATGCTCGTCAATTTATTTTAAAACATCCGCGCCTGGTCCATGAGCCGATTACAGTCGCTAATTATGCCGGGCAACGTACTTTCCAGTTCTGTTTACAAGATGTTGCCAGCAAGGAACGTTTAAAACTTTTTATGCACCCCACAAGCTGGGAAATTCTTGGGGTATTTCAAGATTGAATCATGTGTATATATAAGAATTCAGAGGAGATACAAATGGTTGATATTCGATTGCAGCGTATGGCAAAGGTTCTGGTCCATTACTCATTGGGCATAAAAGAGGGCCAGAGACTAACGATCTGGACGGAACCTTTGGCGACCCCGCTCATTCAAGAAGTGGTACGTGAGGTTGTACGTGCGGGTGGGCATCCTGAACTCATGGTATCACTGCCGGGCGTACGCGAGATTATTCTTCGCGAAGGATCTAATGAGCAGCTTACCTCTGTCTCACCGATACAGAGCCTTGTGAATCAGGATTACGATGCTCTGCTGCAAATCCTCTCTTCCGAAAACACAAAGAGTCGTAATGGTATCGATCCAGCCCGACTGGCATTAGCTCAGAAAGCCAATCAAGGTCTTTTTCAGACACAGATGAGGCGCACGGCCGAAGGTAGCTTTAACTGGTCGCTTGCGATGTTCCCTACCAATGCCTATGCGCAGGATGCCGATATGCCTCTAGAAGAGTTTGAAGAGTTTGTCTATCGCGCCTGTTTTCTCAATGATGAAGATCCGGTTGCACGTTGGCAGGCATTATTTGTTGAGCAGGAGCGCCGTATTAACTGGCTCCAGGGCAAAGAGCAGGTCCATGTGGTGGGACCGGATACAGACCTGACCCTTTCTATCAAAGGTCGGAAATTTCTGAATGATGCAGGTAAGCGCAATTTTCCAGGAGGTGAATTCTTTACAAGTCCGGTTGAGAACTCGGCGAATGGTATTATCCGTTTCAGTTTTCCTGCCTCATACAATGGACGTTCTGTTGAAGATGTGCGGTTGCGCTTCGAAAATGGCGTCGTCGTTGAAGCAACAGCCACCCATGGTCAGGATTATCTGGAGAAGATGTTGAATATGGATGAAGGGGCCAGGCGGCTTGGTGAATTCGCCTTTGGGAATAATCGTAATATCGATCGCTGTACGAAGAATATCCTTTTTGACGAGAAGATGGGCGGCACAATTCATATGGCTGTGGGCGCGGGCTTTTCTGAAGCTGGCGGAAAGAATGAATCGGGAGTGCACTGGGATATGGTTTGTGACTTGCGTCAGGGGAGTGAGATCCGCGTAGATGGAGAGCTCTTCTGCAAGAATGGTGAATTTATTCTCTAACTTTTTCCCAGGCATCGATTTTGCTTGAACCATATAAGCTGCCTGCAACATTCAAAACTGTTGCAGGCAGCTTATGCTAAACCTTATAATCCGGTTATACCAAATCCCCGTAGCAGCATTTCCAGCGCAATGATGCCCATCAGCGGCAAGAAGAGTAGGCGTAATCGTTTATTGCTCATTTGAACAAGCAAACGTGCTCCCAGAAGTGCTCCAAGCAAAACTCCAAGCGCAACCGGGGCTGCCAGCAGAGGTGGAATATCCCCGCGTGAAAAGTAGATTCCGGCACTGGCGGCGGCTGTAACTCCGATCATAAAGTTACTGGTTGTTGTAGAGACCTTCATGGGGAGTCGCATCACGGTATCCATCGCGAGGACCTTGAAGGTTCCGCTTCCAATCCCCAGCAGTCCTGAAATCAGGCCCGCGACATACATCATTCCCAGGCCCAGAGGTGTGCGTGTCACCTGATAGGAAACCTCGCGCCCTAGATTCTGATCCGGGTATGAGCCTGATAAATTGAGTAGTGTTGCCAATCGATCATTTTTTACTCCCTGAGGAAGCTCTTCGCCTAGCTTAAAGATCAATGGCAGAAGCGAAATCAGGAGGATGATTCCGAACAAAATGAAGAGTAAATTGGCTGGTAGTATTCCTGCCAATAATGCTCCGCAGACGGCTCCGATTGTGGTGCCAATCTCCAGAAACATACCGATTCGCAGGTTGGTCAGGCGGTCTTTTACATAGGCTGCGGCTGCACCACTTGAAGTCGCAATTACAGCCACGATACTGGTGCCAACGGCATATTCGATTGGTGCATGAAAGACCAGGGTTAGTAGAGGTACAATCAAGACGCCGCCTCCCAGACCAGCCAGGGCACCGACTACTCCTGCAATGACGGCTCCCCCAAACAGCAAGAAGAGCAATAAGATTGATAGATGCACTTAACGTCCCCCCATTCCCAGCCCGAAGCTGATCACCAGAATGAGCAGCACAATGATTGTAATCACCACATAGCGGAAATCACGCTCCAGCCCGAAGGCAACAATTGAGGCCGCTACACGCAGGACAGGTGTCGCGATCAGCAGAATGATACCTAAGGCGATAAAAGCCTGGGGATGCAGGGTCGTAATACCGCTCCATATCTGAAGCAATGTTGTGGGGAACGATTGAAGCCTATGTTGTGTCAGACCACCTGGTCGAATAGGCAATAATATGACGCCCAATAGCAGAATGGCCGCACTGACCATCACGCCTACCTGAAGGATACGGGCGATAATAATTGTCATTTGATCACTGGAAGGAGGAGTCTGCTTTGGCTCCTTCTGTAGGCTTGCTTCATGTTTCTTCTTCATTGAAGAATGTAGTTGATGTTGCACTGATTTCTTTCCTGGGTAGAGAACCCTACCCGATGGTTCAAGTATATTTGGATAAGCTCTTGTGTTGATCGAGCAGAGTCCTGCGAATTCTGAGAGAACCCTGACGATAGATTTTATTCCTGCTTCTACTTTACACCGGTTCTGGCTTGCTTTCAAATGCAAATCTGTTATATGTTTCATAACAAAATGGAATGAATGGGAGTAAAAATCTTCCGGAAAGTGGCGAAATATGAATCTTGCCCATGTCCGCATTTTTTTAGCAGTAGCGGAAGAAGAACATGTGACACGAGCGGCTGAATCGCTCTATATGACGCAGCCTGCTGTGACGAAAACTATACACCGCCTGGAGCAGGAGCTTGGCTTGCCGCTTATCGAGCACCGAGGGCGTTCGATTGTGTTGACCGAAGCCGGGCGCATTGTGCGGGATTATGGACGCCGTATTTTTATGCAGGAGCGCGAACTGGCTGAGGTGCTGGATGCCTTGCGTGATGCCGAGTCTGGAGAGATCCTGCTGGGGGCCAGCACCACAACGGGTGTCTATCTGTTGCCACTTGCGGTCGCACGATTCCGTGAGCAGCATCCAGCCGTTCAACTTCAGATTGCCATCTCAAATTCAGAGACCATTGTTAAGCAAATATTGAACTGGCAGCAAGACGTGGGGTTAGTTGAAGGTAAGATGTCGCTTTTGCCAGCCGATCTGCATGTGGAGGTTGTTGCCCGAGATCGGCTTATCCTTGTGGTTGCTCCAACTCACCATTGGGCTCGTGTAGGTGAGGTGCATCCTGAGGAAACCTTGCAGAAAGAACTTGTTTTACGTGAGCGTGGCAGTGGCTCGCGTGAAGTACTCGTTCAGGCCTATCGCGCACTC
>DASSXK010000052.1:0-2361 GCA_035703945.1 Ktedonobacteraceae bacterium
CATAAAATGAGCGCGATGATTCCTCAGTAGATTGTTCCTCTTTGATGTGACTTCTTTCCTCTGATATAAAAATTTTCCGCTTTTTCACATTTCTGTAGTATTAACACAATAGAAGGTACATTTATAAGGGTTTCTTGATGGTAAGCCATTCACTTCACTGACTGAACGCGCTTGAGAAGCCAGGAGCATTGTTGCCAGCACCGCTCCATCTGGGATGCCTTGAGATTTGCTTGCTTGCTAAGCGTTCAGTAGGCGCGAGAGCGCCGTTGTGAAGTGTCTTGTAATAGTAAGCCATGCACTTCACTGACTGAACGCGCTTGAGAAGCCAGGACAAACCATGCCAGAAACGATCGACGTTGAAGCGTTCCAGTGCTGCATGCTTGCTAAGCGTTCAGTAGGCGCGAGAGCGCCGTTGCGAAGGGTCTTTCAATAGCAAGCAGGCTGATAAAGCCTTTAAATATCTCTATCGAAATACATGGATGTTTCCTGCGACCTGGCTGATTTGGCTGGGTATGATTCATTTTTGCGAAGGAATCTGCTCATCCCTGGAGCGAATTTCTTCGATCTTCAAAAAAACTGGTCCAAAAACCACACCATATTTGGAAAAAATGGGATCTAATTGAGTAGACAAAGAAAACAAAGACGTTCTTGTGAATTGTCCTTCTTCAACCTCCCGCAAAAAAATGAACTACACCCGATCTGGCTTTTTTACTTGATTTTTGACGCAATTTATGGTAATATAATAAGAGTGATTCAGTTCTATCTCACTCCTCTGAACTGAATAAAATCTTCTTCCACTTTTTTTCTCCACTCTCATTTCTGGCTCTTTTTCTTCAGAAAGGTCTCCCTCGGATGGTTCGCCCGTTAGATTCCTCGTTGACGGCAGCTCTTCAAGCCCTATCCCGCCGTCCTGCTATTCATCTGACGCTGGAAGATCACGTGTTGCATTACGCTTCTTATCAAAGTCCCGGCAATGCTGACTGCTGGCATGATGCCTGCTTGGCGAGCGATAACAGCCTGGTACGTGTCCAGGTGACGCGTAGCGCGGGTGGAGGGATAACCAGTGCCTTCCAGTTTCAGCGTATTACTGACCCCTCTCTCTCGACTCAATGGACTGTCTGGAGTTCACTGCCCGGCTCCAGTGGCCTGATGTTCGAGGATGGAGGCTGTGCCGTTTCAAATTCAAATGGCACATTGCGAGCCTTTGCCCAGCGTGGGACGGGCGGCACTCAGATCTGGGTCTGGACCTCTACAAACAATGGCGTCAGTTGGAGCGGCCCGCAGACGGTTTTGAGTCCGCCGGGTGACGCTTTTGTGAAGGGTCTGGCCAGCGCGGGCAATAATGACCTGTTCTTCCTGTATGATGTGTCTGGTGGGGATAGCATTGGCTGTGCTTTTTATAGCAGCGGCTCCTGGTCCGCGCTGACGAGTTGGACCCTGCCAGCGCTTCCTTCTGCGGCGGGCGTTGCCGTCGCCTGGACCGGCTCGCAGTATAGCCTGGTCTATTCGGATTCTTATAATCTCTTCTCGTGCACCTTCGCTCCAACGAGTGGGGTCTGGACTGCTGGACCCATCATTGCTCCCGCTACCACGACGGCGATTGGACGTTTTGCTCCGCATCTGAGCTTTGTGGATGGCATCTATACGCTGACCTTTGTGGAGTCCGATTCGGGATTTATGACTGGTCTGGTCTATAACTATCCCCGCCAGCGTTTCTCAAGCGATCTGCTGCACTGGTCAAGCGGGCTGATCCTGCCAGACCTGCCATGTATCTATGGCGCGGTCTCCCTGACGTTGCCTGCCCCCGTCACGGGCAATGCTGGTGCTCGTGGGTATGTGATTACCCAGGCCACCGTTTCAAGTGCTCCACTCTTTCAAGCAAGCAACCCGGCTCAGTTTCTGGACCTCTCGGCCGCCGTCCTTTCGTATCAACGCTATGAGCAGTCTGGCCTACCCGCTCGTTTGGAGGTGCAGATTGATAACGCCGGGGGCGTCTATAACGCGCTGGCAACATCTGGGAACAGCTACAAGCCTTTTAGCCTGAACGCCAAACTTGTCTTGAGTGAGGGCTATTATGCTGGCGTTTCAAACGTTCCCGATCTGATTCAAACCGGCGTCTACCACCTTGAGCAGATTCACTGGCTGCGTTCACCTCACGAAAATCGCCTGCTTCTGGTGGCAAAGGATGTGACACGTGACCTCGACCTGAGTCCACGCTTCCAGAATGTCTATACCAATCAAACGCTGGGCTTCCTCGTAACAGAGATCTGTGCCCAGGCGGGTCTTTTGACGGTTCAACTGCCGACCTCCAGCCAGGTGCTACAGATCGTTTCCTCTTTTGTCCTCCAGGCGGGCCAGAGC
>DASSXK010000264.1:0-5350 GCA_035703945.1 Ktedonobacteraceae bacterium
GAACACACGAAGAGTTGCTTGCTCGCTGCGACCTCTATCGAAGGATCTTCACGCACTACGAGCCTGGATCGTCCGGTTCCGATGCGAAGGAGCTGCAATCAGGCTCCAATGGTAGCCATCCCATCCAGGGGCAGGATCAGGCAAGTTCTAATGGTAAGCATACCAACCAGGAGCAGAAGACACAGGAGGCACAATGGGTTTCGTAATGGATGGCCTGGATGCCGAGAATTATGATCGAACGTATTCAGACCGCGTACTTATCAAACGAATCGGGCGCTATTTTGGCCCGAGAGTAAAGTTGACTGTCCTGGTTTCTGTCCTGGTTATCATGGGGTCGCTGGTTGATGTTATTTTGCCCTTGTTGCTGGCAAATGGACTGGATACGCTTTCGTCCACCAATGCTTTTAGTTCAGCCGTCTGGCTGATCGGGGCGATTGTGGTGGCCGGTTGCCTTTCCTGGGTGTTTGGCTTTTTCCGGCAGTGGTATACGGCCAAAGTTGTCAGTGATGTCGTGATGCGTTTGCAGCGAGACGCTTTCGACGCTATCCTCGACCGCGATATGTCCTTCTACGATGAGTATTCATCGGGCAAGATCGTCAGCCGTGTCACTTCGGATACCGAAGACTTCTCGAAGGTCATGACGCTCTCTCTGAGTCTTGTCAGTCAGGTGCTGCTCTTTTTCCTGATTGCGGTGCTGTTGTTCTTTCGAAGTGTCCCATTGGCGCTGATCGCTTTAAGTATCTCGCCGGTGATTATTGCGATCGCCTTGCTCTTCCGCAAAATTGCTCGTGAGATTACGCGGCGCTCCCAGCGTTCGATGGCGCGGGTGAACGCCAACGTGCAGGAGGCAATTACCGGTATAACCGTTGCCAAGAACTTCCGTCAAGAACAACATATGTACGATGAGTTCAAGAGCATCAATGCCCAGGCCTATCAGGTGAACCTGCGAACCGGTTTCACCTATAATGGTATCTTCCCGATTCTGGTGACGGTTGCCAATCTTGGCACGACGGCAATTATCTACTTTGGTGGTCTGAGTGCCCTGAATCACTCGATCTCAGCCGGTGATTGGTTCCTGTTTGTACAGAGCCTGCGCCTCTTCTGGTTCCCGTTGACAAGTATCGCCTCGTTCTGGAGCCAGTTCCAGCTTGGATTGAGTGCCAGCGAGCGTGTGTTTGCGCTGCTGGATGCCGAGCCTCGTGTAAAGCAGCACGCTCAGGAGTCGGTTCCCACTGTGCGAGGTGAGATAGATTTCAAGCATCTGTTTTTCAGCTATACCGATCAACAGACAGTGCTTAAAGACTTCACTTTGCACGTTCCGGTGGGGGAGACCATCGCGCTGGTGGGTCATACGGGTGCTGGTAAGTCCAGCATTGCCAAGCTGGTGGCCCGTTTCTACGAATTCCAGGGCGGCGAACTCTTAATCGACGGCCGTGATATTCGCTCGCTTGACCTGCGAGATTATCGCCGTAGATTAGGCGTCGTGCCGCAAACGCCGTTCCTCTTCTCCGGTACCGTCGCGGACAACATTCGTTATGCCCACCCCGACGCGACCGAGGAGGACATTCTGGCTGCGGCCCGTCAGATCGGTCACGGGGACTGGTTAGATGCTCTGCCCGATGGTCTTGCGACCCAGGTTGGCGAGTCTGGTCATAGCCTCTCGATGGGCCAGCGGCAGCTTGTTGCTCTGACCCGTGTCCTGATCCAGAATCCCTCGATCATTATCCTGGATGAGGCCACCGCCAGCGTTGACCCCTTGACTGAGGCCCAGATTCAAGAGGGACTGGACATGCTCTTGAAGGATCGCACCTCAATCCTGATCGCGCACCGTCTCTCAACGATTCAGCATGCCGATCGCATCATCGTCCTGGATCGCGGCCAGATCGTCGAGGAGGGGAATCACCGTACGTTGATGCAATCCGGTGGTCACTATGCTCAGCTATACAACACCTACTTCCGGCATCAATCCCCGGACTATCGTCCCGGTGAGGGCTTTGTTCCGGTAAACTTACCCATCGAGCCTTCCCTGGCCGAGACCGCCGGTCGTCACAAAGAATAAGTCCTGTGGAGGGCAATCGTATGGTTGCCCTCCACGGTCAAGTTAGGAAGCACCCTCATCTAAAATATAGATAGAAAGAGCATACAAAATGGAGCAAAAGATTCGGGATCAGCATATTGCCGTGGTGCTTGTAATAGATCAGCAGGACCAACTGTTGATGCAGCACCGCGATGGCGCTGCATATGTGTGGCCGTACAAATGGGGCCTGCCGGGAGGCGAGATTGAGCAGGGTGAAACCCCGGAAGAAGCGGCCCGCAGGGAGCTGGAAGAGGAGACAGGCCTCAAGGTGAATGGCAACCTCAAGCTGTTCTGGGAGAGCATCCTTCCTGCTAGCCCACTGCCAGGAGTTTATGGTCAATGGTATGTCTACTCTACCCAGACCCAGGCCCGCCAGGAAGATATTGTCCTGGGTGAAGGGCAGGCTATGGTTTTTACGCCGCTCGAAAGAGTGCTTGACCTGGATTTGATTCCCACTGTAAGGCTGATTGTAGAGCGCTTTCTGGAGCAAGCAAACCAGTAGGTAGCCATTCGCTTCGCTGACTGAAGGCGCTTGAGAAGCCAGTAGCATCTTTGCCAGCATCACTTCAGTTGGGAGGCTTCCAAAGTTGCCGACTTGAAAAGCGTTCAGTAGGCGCGAGAGCGCCGTTCTTTCCAGCGGCGTGCTTCAATAAATTTCTTCGTTACCAGCGGGGTTACAACTGTCTCGTAACCCCTTCCAGCCAGGCTTCTAAATCGTCCTTGCCCTTTTTATGAGCGATGATATCTAAAACCATCGTATAAGCCTCTTCCTCATCACATAGCAATTCAATGCCATTTATCCTTAAAAAAGCATACATCGTGGCAAACGCTGTTCGCTTGTTACCATCGATAAAAGGATGATTTTGATTGAGATGATACCAGTAGCAGGCAGCCATTCTGTAGATACTGGCCCCTGTAAACTGAATTTCTATCAAAGGTTGTGCCAGCGCCGATTCAAGCAGGTTCTGATCCCGAATGCCTGCTGTCCCATTGTACGTTTTAATCTGGTACGCATGGATTGCTTTGATCCCTTCCAGGGACAGGCTTTTTATCATAGTTGTTCCTTTTAACTATTGTGCCAGCCTGCGATAGAGATTTTCGTAGCGTGGTTCTGATTGTAAAAAAGCAGCCATAATTTCATCTACGCTGGCAACTATGACTTCCTCCTGAGACTGCCTCTCATCCGCGCTCTCAGGGTTTTGATTTTCTGGCTTTTCTTCGTCCATACACTCTTCCTCTTCCTCGTAATCGTAGTTTGTTAGATATCCAGATTGATTTTGATCAATCGTTCGTTGCTTACCAGTGTAGCCGTTCTTTAATACTCACGAAGCGATGATCGCCGATGATAATATGGTCCACCAGTTCAATATCTAACAGCTTACCAGCTTCGACAAGCTGCTCCGTGACAATCAGATCCTCTTTTGATGGCGTCGGGTCGCCTGAAGGATGGTTATGGCAAATGATAACCCCTGGACAGTTACGCGTAATCGCGGGCCGAAAAACCTCTGAGACGCGCAGGACCGAACTGTTGACCGTGCCCGTATAACGGTTGGTGTTTTCGACGACCTGATTTTTGCTATCCAATACCAGGATACGCATCTGCTCATGATCAAGAAATGTCATCTCAGCCATAACCAGATTCGCCGCATCCAGAGGCGAACTGATTTTATATTTCTCATCCGGCTGGAGCATGCCAAGCCGACGACCCAGTTCCAGCGCGGCTTTAAGTTGGGCTGTTTTTGCTAATCCCAGGCCGTACTCGTGGCTCAATTCGCTCAATTCGGCTCGCATCAGGCCGCTCAGGCCGCCATATTTAACCAGAAGCTTACTTGCCAGCTCAATCACATTATCGCGGGTCGTGCCGGTCCGCAAGATGATTGCCAGGAGTTGTGAGGTGGAAAGTGATTGCGGACCATAGTAGAGCAGGCGCTCGCGTGGACGCTCTTCGGTGGGCATATCGCGTACATTGACCCGGTACTCCAGAGGCTTGAATTCCTCAAGGCTGGTGTTTTTAAGATGGGTTGCCATCGCTTTCTCTATTCCTTCCTACCTGACCCGCGCATTACTGCCGGGTCTTCCTCCTCATTCGCTCTTCTTCAAGAGTACGACCTAAATGCTAAAAACACAATAGGCAAAATAGGAAGCAAAAGGCGTTTCCAGGTTTTTTGAGTTTTGAGGAGAGTAAAAAGAATAAGTGCTCGTTTGATGTGGTAGAAATCTCAGGAGAATGGCATTGTAACCCTTTGAGGCATATCCTTGTTGTGACAATCTGTGCCAGGCTTATGACGCCATCAGGCAACCTTCCACAAAAAAGATTGCCTGATTTGCTGATGGACGTTTCCCTGAGCCGCTCACTTCGCTGGCTGAACTCGCTTGAGAAGCGAACTGAAAATTGTCATTACCGCTTCTTAATTAGTTGTCCTTTGTCTCAGGTGTTTTATCGTTGTCAGGTTCTTGTAGGGCGGTATAGAAGCGTGTGACACATTCATTGCAAATGAACGAGGGCCGGGGAGAGCCTGCCGCCGTCATCGCTTCGACGCTTGTGGCGAAGATGCGCTCGACCTCGGGGCTTGCTTTTTGGCAGAAGGAGCAGATCTGAACCTTTTCCAGAGGCGGACTGTTGGGATTTTCGATCGCGTAACGCACCTGATCCAACTGGACATCCATGGATAGTAAAAGCTTGGCGGCAATGCCATCGCCTTCCTGCATGAGTCCCAGCAGAACATGTTCTGGACGAATCAGTTTTTCCTTCAGGCGCTTTGCTTCCTCTCCAGCGTGGGTGAAGGCCTGGAGCGCACGGGGCGTGAGAAAATCGACTGGATGCTTATCTTTGCTTAACGTTCTTGGTGGCGGATTGACGCCCATCCCTTTGTAGATGAAGTTTATGCCTGTCTTTATACGCTCATATGTGACTCCGAAAGGCTTTAACACTGGCTCAACACTGCCTTCACGCAGAAGTCCGAGCAAGATATGCTCGGTACCAATAAAGGCATGCTTGAGCTCTATGGCTTCGTCTTTTGACAGCTCTAAGACCCGGCGTGTTTCTTTTGTCGCCTCTTTTTCGAATCTCTCTACTTCCTCTGACATAGCTTGATTGTTCCTTTCCTCTAATCCAAAAGCGGCGGCTCGCCGCAGGGCCCGAAGCTGGATAACACGTACATTCCCGACGCTCACACCTAGCACACGGGCAATTTCGTCCGTGTCATATCCCTGTAAAAAGCGGAGATCTAAAAGTTCCCTCTCACGCGATGGGAGTAACTGGAGCAACCTTTG
>DASSXK010000336.1:0-4235 GCA_035703945.1 Ktedonobacteraceae bacterium
GCAATCTTCTACGATAGCGCCCGCCGAACCGTTCTCGATAGGCTGCTGATGGAAATCACTGAAGAGAGCTTGAGCGAACGCCTGATCCTACAAAAAATGCTGGTACGACAGGCGGTTAGCGCTGAGATTGCCAGTCTGGCACGAGAGTATCTGGAACAAGTAGTCTTAAAAGATGCCTGATAACCCTTACGAAAATAAAAAGCAATGCAGCCTCACTTCCTTTGAAAGAGACTGAATTGCTTAAAAGTTATGATGTATGAATAGTGGCTAAACCAGCTTCTCGGTCTTCTTTGAGCGCTTGGGCAGACGAAGCGAGCCAGTGATCATGCCCAGGAAGATACTGGCGCAGCCAATCCAGGCCAGGAAGCTCAATTGTTCGCCCACCAGCATACCAAGCAAGCCAACCCAGACCAGTTCCAGGGCGTAGATCAACGTGGCCTGCGTGCTGCTGACAAACTGCTGGACGCGGTTCATTACAGCCAACGCCAGGGCGGTCGCAATCACGCCCATAAACAGCACCGAGCCCCAGACCGGCAGCACAGGCAGCACAAATGGCTCGTGAGCAATCCCCATCGCCACAATACTAAACAGCGCAGTGAAAGCTATCTGGACAATCGTCAGATTGATGGCATCGACTTTGGGAGCAAATTTACTCACAAAGATGACATGAAAAGCCGTCGCGATTGCACAGCCCATAATCAGGTACTCGCCCAGATCAAAGCTCAACTGGAAGGAGCGATTGACCGAGATCAAAAACAGGCCAGCCATCGAGAGGATCACGCCCAGCACGCCGCCTGTGGTCGGTCGCTGGCGCAACATGGGAACCGCCAGCATAGCGACCAGCGGCACATACATGCCGGTAATAAAGCCAGCCTTACTTGTCGTTGTGTATTGCAGTCCGATCGTCTGAAAGGTATAGGAACCAAATAGAAAAAGACTGATGATTGAGCCAGAAATGATTTCAGCGCGTGAAATCCGAGCCAGCCGTTTGTGGAAAATGATGCCCAACGATAGCGCCCCGATGCTGAAGCGCAGCGCCAGGAAGGTATAGGGTCCGACAAGCGCGATGGTATGCTGAACAACCAGAAAGGTGCTACCCCAGATCATCGTCACAAAGATCAGCAAAGCGAAGACACCACCCTTGCGCCAACGCTCAGAGCGTGGAAGCAGGCGGCGGGGCTGTTTTTGTGACAAAATATCGGTCATGGGAGTTACTTCTAAAGTAGGCTCTAATTCGGTTAAAGTGGGCTCTAATTCGATCATGGTCGTTACCTTTTCTCAAGTTGTTCTGTTCTCGCTGGCCTGACTGAACCCTCCTCTTTGAGCGTTTCAAGCGCAATCGTCGTGACAGTGCGGGTGATGCCTGGAAAACTTCGAATGGTCTCAAGCAGCTTCTGGAGGGTCTTGGGCGAGGCGGTCCGGACTTTCAGGATATAGCAATCCTCGCCATCGACGTCGTAGCACTCCAAAATCTGGCCCTCTTCCTGAATATATGCTTCAAAAACGGCATCCTCAAAGCCGGGAGTCTGTGTGCGTACCCGGATAAAGGCGGCCAGGCCCCGTCCAAGCTTTTCGGCCGAAAGCAGGACCGTATAGCCTCTGATTATCCCTTCGCGCTCCATACGTTGGATGCGGGCATAGACGGAGGGGGCGCTGAGATCGGTCTCTTTGCCAATCACGGTATGGGCCATACGACCATCTTGCAGAAGCAGATCGATTATTTTTAAATCGATGTCATCAAGCGTCATTTTCTTGTAATTTCCAGGCAAATTTAATTTTTGTTCTTCAATATCTCTATTATATCAGAATAATGGCAATAAAACAATAGTTTTTGGGATTATTTTGAGCAAAATAGTTCGATGGGGAATAATTTGATTGTGTGATAAAATCTACAAGCTGATAGAACTACCCATTGGCTGCACAAATAACGTTTTCAGTCGGGAGAAGATCCATGCCTTTTCAGGAGCTACCAGCAGAAGTGCGGGAGATGCTTGCAAAATATGCAGCCTCACCGCGCTTAGTTGCGCATCTCACCGTTGTATATGATGTCGCCGTCGCTCTCGTCAAGCAGTTGAGCATTATCTGGCCCTCGCTTGTGTATGATCAGGAAAGTGTCCTGTTAGGAGCAGCCACGCATGATATCGGAAAAATAAGGTATCCCAACGAGTTGACGGGTCCAGGAGATCAGCATGAGGAGATCGGCCCTCAGATGCTGCGGGAAAATGGTTTTCCTGAAAAGCATGCCCGCTTTGCTCGTACCCACGCTCGCTGGGACCGGGAAACACCTGTAAAGTTAGAGGACACGCTTGTAGCCTTCGCCGATACCATCTGGAAAGGCCAGCGCAATAACGACCTGGAACAAGAGATTACCCAACAGATTGCAAGCCAGATCCAGGAAGAAGCCTGGAATGTTTATATGAAACTCGACGATCTTACCAGCGAGCTAGAAAAAGGCGCGCACGAACGAATTCTCTGGCAAGGGAAATATCCTGTCTGAAGCAGAACAGGGCCAAACAAATAAAAATTCAGGCGGATCGCTTGCTTGCAAAATCCTCCTGAATAAGCTAAGGATAATTGTTTAGCGCCATTTACTGGACCAGCCGTGGGTACAGCCAGGAGCCGATCAAGACCAGCACAAATGTCACAAGGATGAGCACCAGGAAGTCCAGTCCCAGATTTGTGGGCGTCGGGTTGCTCGCCAGCATTAAGGCTCGCAGACCATCCACGGCATAGGAAAGAGGATTGGCTCGCGCAATCACCTGTAACCAGTCAGGCATAGCACTGATCGGATAAATCGCATTGCTCGCGAAGAAGAGCGGCATTGTCAGCAACTGGCCGATCCCCATCACGCGATCGCGCGTTTTGAGTAGCGAGGCGATAATCAGAGAGAAGGTTGAGAAACAGGCCGCCCCCAGCACCACCAGTGCAAACACACCAAGCAGCGCAAGAGGATTAAAGTTCATCTTGACACCAAGCACCAGGGCCAGCAGATAAATGACGATCGCCTGAGGCAACGCACGCACGCCTGACGAAAGAGCCTTGCCCAGCACCAACGAAACGCGCGGAGTCGGACTCGCCAGAAACTTGTGAATCACACCCAGGTCGCGCTCCCAGATAATCGCGATACCAGCGAAGATCGAGATAAACAGCACGCTCTGGGCCAGGATACCAGGTGCCAGGAAATCAAGATAACTGACATTCCCGGTCGGGATGGCGCGGAGGTGCGCAAATACCTCACCAAAAATCAACAGCCAGAGCGCGGGTTGGACGGCACGGGTGATCAGATCGGTGGGATCATGGACCATCTTACGTACCTCCCACTCCGCGATCGTCATGGTCTTACGCAAAAATTCAATAAAGGCTCGCATTGGAGATGGGGTCTGGCGTGATACAGCCAGGGTAGAACTAACCGAGTCTGCGTGCTGTACGTCTTGCTCGTGAAGTTTCACGATAGCTTCCTCCAGATTCGAGGGCATCGCCCGCGTAGTAAACAAAAACATCGTTGAGGGTAGCATCGGGTTTATCGACCGTCGCTTTCAGTTCAGCCGGAGTACCGATGGCCGCGATCTCGCCCCGGTGCATAATCCCGATCCGGGTACACAGACTATCGGCCTCTTCCATCGAGTGCGTCGTCAAGAAAACCGTCATATCGGTCTCAGACCGCAGACGCAACAGGTGATCCCAGATCGCCTGCCGGGCCACAGGGTCCAGACCAACTGTTGGCTCATCCAGGAAGAGCACATGTGGCTGATGCAGCAGGGCCTGCGCGACCTCCAACCGCCGGATCATACCGCCGGAATAGGTACGAACAAGCTGCTCGCTGGCATCGGCCAGACCGACAAAACGCAGCACTTCCTCTACTCTGGGCTGGCGAGCACTGCGTGGAAGGTCATAGAGCTTGGCAAAGATCAGCAGGTTCTCATAGCCCGTCAGACTTCCATCGGCGGAAAGCGCTTGCGGAACATAGCCAATGCTATGGCGCACCTGGTAAGTCTGATGCACAATATCAAATCCATCAACCTTTGCGCTACCAGAGGTCAGTGGAAGCAGGGTTGTCAGCATCTTAATTGTCGTGCTTTTGCCCGCGCCATTCGGTCCAAGTAAGCCAAAGACCTCGCCCTTCTCGATGCCAAAGCTGATGTCGTTTACAGCAGCATGGTCGCCAAAGCGTTTGACGAGATGACTTACATCAATGATTGCTGTCATGCTTTTTTTCTTCCCCAAATCCTTGCGTT
>DASSXK010000442.1:0-4164 GCA_035703945.1 Ktedonobacteraceae bacterium
GAACCATACAGTTGCGTATCACTGCTGGTTGCTGGAATTATCGTACCATTATCGTTATATTTCTCCAACACCAGGCTAGAGATTCCATAACGAACCATCAGTGGTGTATCGTTTCTGGTCGGATCGCCAATATTTTCAAACTCGGGCAACAATGGCTGAGCGTTGACACCAATCAAAGCATCATCGTGCACTGGCCGACTGAAGGTAATATGGGGTCGGCTATCCAGCGGCACCAATGGGAATGTAGCAGGTTGCGGCTCCGGATTTCCCTGGGCGATAAGAAATTTATCACGCGGCAGGGGCCAACTTGTCGTTGTTTTAAAGTGTTCAATCGCAACATCTTGCAACGGTGCGGGCAAGGCTGGAACGGTGGGCGTTGGCCCCCACTCCAATGTAACACTGACATTAAAGTTGATATTGAACGGCAGATTGATGGCCGCATCTAGCTCCCCCTTGATATGGAAGGGATCGAAGACATCGGCATCAAGCCGGGCATCCAGGGTCAGACCGACATTAAAGCCAAAGGCCCCGGCCTGAACACTACCATGCAACCAGAGATTCCCCTGGAAATGGACGGGATGCCAGCTAACAAGCACATTGCTATCCAACCAGGCTTGCAGGGTGACGCTGAGCGGCCCAAAATTCCAATGGTTGTTATACCCGATCCAGGCCCCCATCGCCAACTGCTGAGAGTTCAGCATCAGATAGGCATCGGCCTCGAACAACTGGAAGATTTTGGCACGGATACGCTTATCGTGATCCTGCTCGCCCAGGTAGAGGTGCCAGGCGCTGGCATCGTGCAGACTGAAGAAAGCTTCTGCTCCGCCGCGCACATCGATCAATCGTCCGGCATTATCATTGCGGTAAAGGGCATCGAGGTGCATATCGAAGGTTCCGCCAGGAACATCGAGAACGGCCAGGGCGCGGAAAGTAGGATCTTTATCCAATGTTGCGCGGTCCTGGAGAAGGTTGGCCTTCCCCTCAATCATGAGGATCGGTCCTGGGAAGACGATCGCCAGCAGGACCCTGCCTGAGAAAGAGCGGCCGTTATCGCCAAGCGTCCCCAGGGTTACACCAGCCCCAAAGGCCGTATCGCCGACTGCGTCAACCCACTTGGCTTTGGGGTCACCGATCTGGATGGAGCCAATCGATTGTACAATCCCAACTGGAGCCCGGAGGTACCAACCTGGAGTTGTGGCGGAGCCATACCATTCTTCGCCGAGAAGCTTATTCGGGGTCATATTCAGGACCAGGAGACCTGCGATACCATAGAGTCCAACGCCGGTCGCGAACAGTGGAATACCGGCGGGCCAATCCGCCGACAGGTAGAGGGCCAGGTAGGTGTGTCCCTGCCGCGTTCCGAAGACGGCCGCCCCATCAATCTCCATATGCAGGGCCATCAGGTTCAGCGTAATGCTGCCGTGGAACTCTTGCGAAGAGGAATCATAGGAGACAGCGCCTTTGAAGTGCAACACATCCGGCACAGTCAACTCAACCCCGACGCCTTTCAGGCTTACCTGTGGCGCTCTCCCATCTTCGTACCAGGTCAGACGCAGGCCATCGACCGAAACGCCAGCGGGCATACCATCCACCAGTTTCAGGCCACCGCTCAAGCCGATCCAGCGTCCACCATCGCTGTTATTGCCGAAGCCGAGCTTATCGATCTCAAAGGCGAAGCCATAGAAGTTCAGATGATACTGGCTGGGCAGATTAAGCCAGCCACCATCAAGATGAAGATGGCCCTGGGAGTCGATGGAGAGTTCTTTAACGGCGAAGGAGGGCCAGTTCAGACCAGCAAACTGTGGAGTCAACTGGCCGCTTAGCTTCGTGATAAAGTTTCCATGATCCTCGGCAAAGCTGATGCTCTGCAATTGCATGTTAAGGACACCGGGTTTAGAGAGCGTATACAGACCACCCGGAGCTGTGAGTTTGGCGGCAATCGTGCCATCCAGGTTGATACCAATTTCGACTTCAACTGGCGCGTTGAAGAAAGGAAGCTGGACTATCCCACGAATATCGCACACCACAATGGTGTTCTGGATAAACGAGAGCGCAAAATGCTCAAGGCCAAATGTGGCACCGAAGAAGGTCCCGGAGAACACAGGAGACCAATCAGCGGCAACCTGACCAGAAAAGCCACCTGTTCCGAGGTAACAATTCTGAAAAGTAAGGTCGGCCGGTACAGCAGGCCCGAGTCCTTTGGGTAGATAGATGGCGGCTGATTGGATGAACACACCGCGCCAATCGTCACCAAGCGCTTCCCCTCCAGGGGGCAGCGCAACGCTGCTGGAAAATCGCAGCAGAATGTCGTTAGCCGCTATTACTACGCCTGTATTGCCAATCATGGCAGTTGGAAATGAGAGAGGTTGTGCCTGAGTCGCAGGCAAAAGCAGTTCAAATTCCAGTTGATCTGTCACGCGTAGACCAAAAGGCATATCGATTTCCACAAAGTGCCCTGGATCTGGATCGACGACATAGTTTCCCTGAGAGTCTTGTGTCACGGGCTGTAACCAGGAACGTGGAAACCGCAACCTGACCTCATCAACCTGAAGATAGGCTTCAAACAGACCATCCTGTCTGATTATCTGAATTTCAATTGGCCCACCTCCTACCACCAGGGCCAGACCATCAACCAGAGGTACATTGAGTACCGCTTCATCGATCACCTGAATTTGGGCAAAGATCATTCCACCAGTCTCATCACCGAGTAGATAGCTATCCAGGTATGCAATATGGTCAGCAACCGGGCTAATGACATTTAGCACTGCCGACGGAAAATTCTCTTGATGAAGGACTTCCGAGAGCGTCATATAGAGCTGAGGGCTAGTAGTCATGGTAATGTTCTCCAAAAACGTGCCAATCCGTTCACGCCTGTATTAAATTGACTGCTAATTGCGTTATACTCCCTGGTCACATCGCGTGGATAACGCAAGTTGTTGTAGCGCATCCTCCATGGGTTCGGTTTAGTCGGATTGCCCGCTATATCAGGGTCGGTTAATTGTGGGGCGTCCCTTGGTTCTATTTGACCTGCTACCGTCCTCTGCCCGGCATTGTAGAGAGAGGCTATACGCGGAAGATTCATACGACTCCCCTCGAAGATGTACGCGTGTTTGTGGTAGGCGGTCCCCAGCAGGATCGAATGTGGGCCGATAAGCAGCCAACGAAACCAATCGCTTGGTGATGGCGGCCCTGCTGCGTAAGGATCGGCGACGCCAAACGTCCCTGATATATCTGAATACCATGTCTGTAGCCATGTGTAATTAGCTATCGCCGCGCTCACAAGAGTTTGCATAAGTCCTGGCGACATACGTTCGGGGACTACATCTATAATCTGCAAGAGGTCGTCCCAGGTGAGCGTCGACGAAGCAGCATTGATCACCGAGGTACCGGGCCATTGATTTGGGTCAGGTCCATGGCCTGGAGAAGGGCCTGGGCCTGAGAGAGTAGAAAAACCGTTTGGGATAGTAAGGTTCTTGTATCCATCAATCACTGTTTGTGAAACTCCCTGATTCTGGAGGCGCAGTTCCTGATTCCTTTTTGGATCATTCGAACCTTTCGCAATAGTCGTAGGGATCACCAGTGGTTCAAGTCTCACAGCGCGGGGATTGTTAAAACTCTCATGCGCGATGGTAACGGCAGTAAGCTCCGCTGGAAACTGAAGCTCCAGGCATGTCTCATTGATAGCATCGCCCCAGGCACTCCATACCTGTTGTATGAGGGTTTGCTGGCTCGCCAGAGGTGTAGCACTGATATCAACACCTTGCAGATTAGCCACCGAAACACCCGTTTTCAGGCGTGTTTCAAACTGGAGATTTGCGTCGTTAGTGATGTGCCATTCAATCGTTGACTGAGCACTCGCTGACCATTGGATACCGTCCCAGTTACTCAAAGGGTCTGTTGGAAACAGCAAAACATTTGTAGGATTTGCCTGTCCTGGCATCAATGCGTTCGCCTCAATGCGAGGTTTTATCGCCGTGTTCAAATTTAAATTCAGCGTTTTCAGGAGGGGATGGTCAAAACTCTGGTCGGGCTGAAGAGGCGCACGCGTTATGACCTGGACTTTTATATCACCTGCTTGAGGGCTATTAGCGTTCTTCAGAAAACGCCATATATAATAGGCTGGATTGAGCTTGTTTTGAGCATATTCTTTGAACATGATGGTGA
>DASSXK010000458.1:0-4013 GCA_035703945.1 Ktedonobacteraceae bacterium
GGATATGAACTCCCGCGAGACGCTGGATACCCAGCTTGGGGTTTTTGGTGATTTCCATCCAGTCTTGCCCGCAGCGTACCAGTCGAGCGAGCTGCTCTTTCTGGCAAATATCCAGCCGACACTTCAGCTCGAAGTGCTGGAGCAGATGCCGCGTCCCCAATTGATTGTGCTCGACACAATGGACCTCTGGATCAATACCGCCAAAGAGCAATTGACCGAGGTCATCAAACGTGTGGATGTGCTGGTGATCAGTGAGGAAGAGGTTCGCCTCTATACAGGCCTTTCAAGCATCCTCGCCGGTGTGCGAGAGTTGTTCACGCTGGGATTGCGTTATGTGATTGTGAAACAGGGCAGTTACGGCGCGCTGCTGTTTGGCAAGGATGGCACCTATTTCAGCGCCCCTTCCTATCCGCTGGAAGAAGTTGCTGACCCCACCGGGGCTGGTGATGCCTTCGCCGGTGGCTTTGTTGGCTACCTTTCGACGGTTCGTCCGGGCTTTGATGGTCAATACCAGTTTGACGATCTGAAATGCGCAGTCGTACATGGCAATATTACAGGCTCGTTTGCCTGTGAGGATTTCAGCGTTGACCGGCTGCGTGGGCTGACGATGGAAGATATTGCGAGCCGCTATCATTCCCTGGTCCTTTGCTCTCACTTCGACCCTACCTGGGCTGAAACGTATGCTAGAACCAGCACCGACAAAAAGTGATACTATAGTAAGTAAAATGAGACCTTCACAGCAAGCCAGAATGGCGACTGTGTGATAGGTTCAGGTTTTATTACAAACTCGTAATAAAACACATGTATTGAGAAGGGAACAAAACTTTTTATGACAATGTCGATTCAGGGCGATGTGAAGGACCTCTCTCTAACCGCCCGGGGAAAAGACCGTATCGAATGGGCCGCTCGTGATATGCCCGTCCTGCGTTTAATTCGTGAGCGTTTTGAGCGCGAGAAACCTCTCCAGGGCGTGCGTATGTCCGGGTGTTTGCATATTACCACCGAGACCGCCAATCTGGCGATTACACTGAAGGCTGGTGGGGCTGACCTGGTGCTCTGCGCCTCCAATCCCCTGTCAACTCAGGATGATGTCGCGGCTGCTCTCGTTAGCGAATATGGTATCCCCACCTTCGCAATCAAAGGCGAGGATGAGCAGACCTACTATCGCCACATCAATTCCGCCCTCGATCACAATCCCCAGATGACGATGGATGATGGCTGCGACCTGGTTTCGACCATCCATACGACGCGCAAAGAGCTGATTCCAACGATCGTTGGCAGTCTCGAAGAGACCACCACTGGCGTGATTCGCCTGAAGAGCATGGAAAAAGACGGCGTCCTGCGCTTCCCTGTGCTGGCCGTCAACGATTCCGATACTAAGCATATGTTTGACAACCGTTATGGTACGGGTCAGAGCGCTCTGGATGCGATTATTCGCTCCACCAACGTTCTGCTGGCCGGTCGCACCTTTGTGGTGTTTGGCTATGGCTGGTGCGGTCGTGGCGCAGCTTCACGCGCTCACGGCATGGGGGCCAATGTCATTGTGACCGAGGTTGATCCGATTCGCGCCCTTGAGGCCGTGATGGATGGCTATCGTGTTATGCCCGGTGTCGAAGCCGCTGCCCTTGGCGATATCTTCCTGACCGTTACTGGTGACATCAATGCCATCGACCGTGCCCACCTGGAGAACATGAAGGAAGGCGCTCTGATCGCGAATGCTGGCCACTTCAATGACGAGATTAATATTCCCGCCCTTGAGCAGTTGGCGAAGACCAAACGCCGCGTTCGTGACTTCGTCGATGAGTATGTCTATCAGGATGGCCGCCACGTCTACCTGCTGGCTGAGGGTCGTCTGGTAAACCTTTCAGCCGCTGAAGGACATCCTGCCAGCGTGATGGATATGAGCTTTGCTAATCAGGCATTGGCCGCTGAATATATGCAGAACAATGCTCGCAACATGGAGCCACGCGTCTACACGCTGCCTGCCGAACTTGATCGCGAGATTGCACGCATCAAGCTGGGCGCAATGGGTGTGCGTTTCGATACCCTGACCCCTGAGCAGGAGAAGTACCTGAGCTCCTGGGAGTCTGGCACCTAGTTCCAAATGTAGATTGCGCTTCTTGTGTATTCGTCATGTTCAAGGAGATTCTAGCGTGAGCACTTTTATGGAGAGTCCGAAGACGCTCTTTACGAGCGAGTCGGTCACGGAGGGTCATCCCGATAAACTCTGTGATCAAATTTCGGACGGTATTCTTGACGCTATCTTAGTGCAGGACCCGCTGGCTCGTGTGGCCTGCGAGACCGCCACAACCACCGGCCTGGTCTTGATTGCCGGTGAAATTACAACGACTGCCTGGGTCGATATGCCCGCAATTGTCCGCCAGACAATTGAGCAGGTGGGCTACATCAACGCAGAGTACGGTTTTGACTACCGTACCTGCGGCGTCGTTACTTCGATCGGGAAACAGTCGCCCGATATCGATCTGGGTGTCAGCCGCTCTCTTGAGGCCAAGGGCGCGAAAACGAACCTCAGTGATGATGAGCTGGAGCATATTGGCGCCGGCGACCAGGGTATGATGATTGGCTTTGCCTGTAACGAGACGCCCGAATATATGCCGATGCCGATCAGTCTGGCGCATAAATTGACGCGTCAGTTGTCGGTTGTCCGTCGCCGCTCATGGAACGGCAACGGTCCGATGTCATATCTGCGTCCCGATGGTAAGGCCCAGGTGACGATTCAGTACGAGTACGGCCGCCCGGTCCATGTGGATACCGTCGTCGTTTCAACCCAGCACGCGGACTACGTTGATCAGGAGCAGATTCGCCGGGACATCATTGAGTACATCATGAAGCCGGTGATTCCAACGGAACTGTTTGACGATAAGACCAGGCTCTTTGTCAATCCTACTGGACGCTTCGTCACGGGCGGTCCAATGGGTGATGCTGGCCTGACTGGCCGCAAAATCATCGTCGATACCTACGGTGGCATGGCCCGTCATGGCGGCGGTGCTTTCAGCGGCAAAGATCCGACGAAGGTTGACCGCTCTGCTGCTTATGCCGCTCGTCACATTGCCAAAAACCTGGTTGCGGCCGGTCTGGCGGATCGTTTGGAGATCCAACTGGCCTACGCAATTGGTGTGGCGCGTCCCGTTTCGCTGTTCATTGATACGTTCGGAACCGGTCGTGTCTCGGATGAGGAGCTTGTGCGTCTGGTCAACGAAAACTTTGACCTGCGCCCTGCCGGAATCATCCAGGCATTGAATCTGCGCCGCCCGATCTATCAGCCAACGGCCGCCTTCGGTCATTTTGGCCGCACCGATATCGACGCTCCCTGGGAAGCTCTGGACAAAGTTCCTGTGCTTCGCAAGAGTGCCGGCGCTTCTCTGACCACGGAAGGTTCGGCGCTTTAATCGCGCTGCTGCTGTCTGATCCGGGCCTCGCTCGGACTGCGAATCCTTCCCTGGTGTAGCCGCACACACCACGTGTGTTGGTGATAAAACAAGGGGTTCTATCCAGAGTGTGAACCCCTTGTTTGCTTCCTTCTTCTTCCCTATGTTCCCTCTTTTGCTCTACTGTGCTTTCTGTCGCGGTTTGGTATGGATTGCTTCTTCATTTTTCACATGGTCAAGGGACGTGCAACCAGATCTGTGCATCACAGGCTATTTGATATGCATCGTTTGACAGCGCATTTACGTGCCTATAAAGATATGAAAAAAACTTTATGCAGGTGAAATCTAATGATGAATAACTGGTTTATTGATCCCTTCAAAGGTCCTTATACCCTGTAAAAGAGAAGAAGACCCCCACAGATGGGACAGTTTAGAAAGAAATAGCTATTTGAAGGAGTAAGTACATGGAGAACGGTTCTTCACCTGAACGATTTAAACGTTCCAATATTCAAAAACTGGTTGCGGGTCTTATTTTTGGCCTTATAGTATACGCAATAATGTTTTTTCTGGAATACACCCATAGTACAAAACAAGGTGATCTGCCAGGAAGCCTCTTCAATGCAC
>DASSXK010000620.1:0-4929 GCA_035703945.1 Ktedonobacteraceae bacterium
CGAAGCAATTCCCGCCAAACTTCCCAGCAAGGACGAGGGCCGCTGCTGGCTCTGACTCAAGAACGGTTCACAGATCTTTCTGAGCTGTATATTCTTGCCATAGGGATAACGCTCCAGGTAGCCAAAAACACCGCTCAGTTGCGAGAAAGCCGCTTGTAGATAGCTGGCATCGCCAAAAAGATTATCCCCCAATGTACCACGCCTGGAAAACAAGAAAAGCACATAAAGCACGAAGCTGCCGATCCAGATGCTTGGCAGGGGCAGAATTTGAGCCAGGAGAAAGGTCACAATTGTAATTGCGCTGAGTGTGCTGGCAATCAACAGGGTCGAGCGTAAAGATGAGGTGGAAGTTTTGTTTTGATTGAGCCAGCGCAGCAGCTTCTGGCCATCCCATTGATCGCTGATACCGCGCCGGGCCTGAACTGAATTCAACAGCAACTTGTCCCGAAAGAGCGTCAGCGGAATTAACTCTCGCACAATCTGTTGGCGTTGGGCAATCACAAGCGGATCGGGGCGACGATTCAATAACCACTCCCGCAGGCGCTGACTGCCCTCGCGTGAGACCGCAGTATTGATCAGGCGATGGAGGGAATGTTCGCCGGTAATATCCAGATCTATCTCAAAAGGATGCTCAGAATTGACCTGTAACGCTTTCACAGGCGGGATCGCATACCAGTTCAATTGCATCCGCGCAATTTGCGATTCTTTGATCTGTATCCAGACCCGGTAGCGTCGAATGCTTCGATCAATCTTGCGATGATAATATGCCACGAGATTAAAGGCAACCAGCGTAACAACCGCGCTCGCAAGGCAAAGCCATAAACCAGCCGCCACAAAAGCCACGATCGTTATAACCAACCCGCCGAGAAAGATCGCCAGACGCGTCCAGGAATAACGATTGCTCCGAGCATCCAGGGCCGTAATTCGACCAGACAGGCGCTTCACCTGGTTTTGCAGAACCTCGATACGATGTTGTTTCCTACTTAAATTATTCAACTTTTCATTCCTAAGCCATTCAATCCGTTGACTGAAAGCGTTTAAAAAGCCAGCAAAGAAGTTGCCAGCAATGTTTCCAGGTGGGAGCTTTTAGAGCTCCCTGCTTGCGAAGCTTTCAGGAGGCAAAGAGCGCCGTCACGATTTGTCTTTTCCTGGCATCAGCCGCTATGCTGACTGCTCTTCTAATCGCTTATGTCATCTTACCATATTCCCACCAGTCAGCTTTCTGCATAGCAACATCGCACGACGATTGTCCCATAACACGCAATATGCGTGTTATCTGAAATTATCTCGAAACAGGCTTGAAATGCTCAAGCGTAATTATTCGGACGAGATAAATAAAACTATCAGGTGCGCTAAATAGGTACATCAACCTTTAAGGATGATTACACTGTATGTAGCAGACAATGGCGGTTAGATGCATCACCCGCTGAAAAACAGGATGTTTTTCCGTTTCTAACAATGCCTCGTCAGGATGACCGTACCTGCTCTGGAGCCAAATTCAGGTCTCCTCTGGCGGCTTAGTCGTCTGTCCTGGCAAACTCGGTCTATTTGCTTCTGTTTAGCACATGCGAGGATGGGAATATGGCCATCTAAAGGAGATTCATGATTCACTTAAAAACTGGTTTGCGCAAAAGCAGTACAGATCTCGAAGATCCCTCAGTATCTCAAACTCTCTCTCAAAAACTGCCTCAGAAGAAAGTGGCTCCGGGATCGACACGCACCACCTGGATAATCGGCACGCTGCTTGGAATTGTGGCAATGGGCTTCAATCTGTATCGACTGGGAACACCCAGTATGTGGTTCGATGAAATCCTGTCAGTTGAACGCAGTCGGCAGTCGCTACCGGTCCTTTTGAAGATTGTGACAACAGCCCAGGCAAATATGGCCTTCTACTACTTCTTTCTACACTTCTGGTTGAGGATGACGCAGTCCTTTGGCCTGTTACCGACCGAATTTGTGGTTCGTCTGCCTTCGGCGATCTTTGCCGCCCTGGCAACAATCGTGGTTTTTCTGCTTGGACGGCGTTTCATCGGTACATGGGGAGGGATTGTCGCCGCCTTGCTCTTTCTGCTCAACGACCTCCAGCTTATCTATGCTCAGGAGACGCGCTCGTACGCCCTTGAACTGGTGCTTAACTGTCTGGCCTGGTACGCCCTCTTTGCAACTCTCTCGCAGCAGACGGCTCGAAAACGCTGGTGGGCTTGCTTTATCGCAACCATGACGATTGCGGTCTACTCCCACCTCTTTAGTATGTTGATCCTCTTCTCTCAGGGGATTGCAGTCCTCGGGCTACTTTTCCTTCCCACGCCCTGGCGCTTCAACGTGCGTGCGCAATTTCGCGCCATTGTAGCGGGATTCGGGCTGACGAGCCTGCTGATCATTCCTCTGATCCTTGATATTCACGATGCCACACGAACGGAGTGGATACCCGTACCTCGTTTGATCGACATCACGCATCTATTCTACACAATTACAAATCAAGACCGTACATTTTTGGCTCTGCTTGTGCTGGTTATCTTGCTGGGGATTTCAGGCGGCTTTATGATGCTGCTTCCGCATGGCCGGGCCTTGCTGCACAGCCTGACACTTCTGCCAGACAAAAACGATATCCAATATTCGCGGCTTCAACAGGCAGCCGCGATTGGCTACGCCCTTCTGTGCTGGCTGATTATCCCGATTGTGGTAAGCTTCGTTGTCTCGCATACCAAAACCCGGCTCTTTCTCCCCCGCTACCTGGTCACGATTGTCCCACCAATGATGCTGCTGGTGGGCCTGGGAGTAGGAATATTCCGCTGGCGACTGATCCAACTGGGGCTGACAATCTTCTTAATCGCCCTGGCCTTGATTCAAGTCCCGCAGTATTATAGAAGCGCCCAGGTCGAGGATTGGAACTCGACTTCCGCCTGGATTGAGACCCACTACCAGAGCAATGATGGGCTGGTCTGCTATGACAATGTGCAAGGTTGCCAGGTAAGCATGGAGTATTACTTCCGCGCCTATCCTACCGCCGCTCACTTTGACAGCGATTCGCCCGGATACTTCCCCTGGGTCAGCTATGACACGACGAATCGATATGGGAATGCCGGTCTGGCCCTAAATCCACATGCCCTTGCGGTATTTGGACAAAAACATCCGCGCCTCTTCTTCATCGTGGGACGTGTGGCAGGGGCCCAGAAGGCCCGGAATGTTCAGAAAGCAACAGACTGGCTGAACAGCCATTATCAGTTAATCGGGCAGTTCAATACAAATACCGTCCGCATCTATCTCTATGATACGCACCTTGAGCTTAAACAGCCTCAAACTGCGAGCAAATAGTTGGGAACACTAAACAAGGACAAGAGGAAGAGGGGAAACAACATCCCTTTCTTCCCCAAACTAAACCTTCTTCTCAAGCAGTCTCAACGTTGCTCCATAGATATCGTTTTGGCGATACGTTCGATCTGTTTAACATGCACGCGTTCATGCCCCGCCAGCCAGCGACCATAGAACAGCACGTTCCGCTCAAGGACACTCCCCGCCCCCGTCACCGTCGCCGTACGTAACCAGCCTGCGGGTGGCAGAGGTTCCAGGACAGCCATGAGATCGGCACGCTGGCTTGTAAAGGCGTCCAACGATGGCCGAAATGCCAGTTCGAGATAATCCGTCTGCTTGATCCAGGTGCTGGGATGGACAGCCCGCAGCGTCGGCATGTCTTCGGCAAGCATCGCCGCGATACAATTGCCCCAAACGTCCGCACAGGCACGAAGATGGGCGAGCACAGCGTTTGCGGACCACTCATCAGGGTTGGATGCAGTATGCAATCGGGCTTGAGTCAGATCGGTGGTCAGGGTAGCGAGGCGCGACGGCGTTTCTGCAAGCTGGGTTAGAACCTGTTGAGGCGTGAGCGTTTTGTTGGGCATGTAATTGTCTTCCTTCTTGCTCTTGAGATTATGGCTTTCTTATCCCAAGTTTAACCTAACAAGCGAGCTGCGACAAGTGGAACAGGGCAAAAAGAGCATCTCCCTCACGCACAGGCATTTCTCTGGATGAATACATTCACGCCATAACAAGGTATACTTTATTTCGAGAGTGCAAAAGAACAGCGAGGCAGGCAATTCAACCCCTGATCATCGGGACAATCTTCCCTCGCTTATTTCTCTATTTCTGTCCGCCCATGTGCAGATAGGCAGGAGGTCATACTTATGTCAACGGGAGAAATGCTCACCTACCAGGGAGACAAGCACACGCTTAATGGCTATCTAGCCCGGCCCGAAGGTTCGGGACCCTTTCCGGCCGTGGTGGTAATCCACGAGATCTTTGGACTGAACGACAACATCAAGGATATCGCCCGTCGTTTCGCGGATGATGGCTATGTCGCGCTGGCCGTCGATCTTTTTGTTGGTCGCAATCGGACCGTTTGTATGTTCCGTTTCATGGGTCAGATGCTTTTGCAATCGACCAACAATGAAAGTCTGCGCAATCTACAGAAATCGTTGACCTTTCTTTCCGAGCGTACAGGCGTTGATACCAATCGAATCGGAGCGATTGGGTTCTGTATGGGAGGTGGTTTCGCGATCGCCTGGGCCAGCAACGAGCCGCGTCTCAAAGCGATTGCCCCCTTCTACGCAGCCAATCCGCGTCCATTGGAAGTAGCGGCACGCGGTTGTCCGGTCGTGGGTTCGTATCCAGGAAAGGACTTCACGACCTCTCAGGGTCAAAAGCTCGACAAGGCGTTGGATTCTTATAATATCCCGCACGACATCAAAATCTACCCGAACGCCAAACACTCCTTCTTCAACGACCAGGGCCAAAACTACAACGCTCCGGCCGCTCAAGACTCCTGGCAACGCGTCCTGAACTTCTTCCAGGAGCACGTGGTCAACCAGCCTCAGGTAAGCGAGCCAGCGCCATAAGGTAAAGTCAGGAAACAAAAATGATCAACTGTGTGCA
>DASSXK010000769.1:0-7439 GCA_035703945.1 Ktedonobacteraceae bacterium
ACTTAGAGATATCAATACTCTTGAGTATAAACCTTTTTGGCACAATTCAAGAGCATAAGGAGATTTAAAGACCATGTTAGCAGCCCCCCACAGGGACAGCCGGAACTTCTAACTCGACAGATCTTGCTATTCTGTAACTGAATAGCTACAACTGAAAAACCCGTCAATCTTCCTTAGTTCCACCTGTCCTCCTCCACTCGCCCTACGATACAGCCTTTTTGCATCTTCATGGGCAAACGCACGCCAGCTTATTCAGGCATAGTGTATATACACATCCAAAGCGAGAGATGCAAAGGCTCAACACCAATAACTCCCCTCCTTCAATGAGATGAGAATAAAGGAATAGAGACTTTATGAGGTTTCGCAACTCAAGTACGTTTTACCTGTTGTTGGAAGGTATCGCTTCCTTCGCGATGGGCCTGGCCCTTACGTTTAACCTGGTCTACCAGGTAGAGACGATTAAACTAAATCCACTACAACTCGTCCTTGTCGGAACGATCCTGGAGACAGCGACATTCATTTTTGAGGTCCCAACCGGCGTGATCGCTGATGTTTACAGCCGCCGCCTATCAATCATCATCGGCTTTGTTTTGATCGGGCTGGGCTTCATCCTGGAGGCGATGATTCCCCAATTCTGGGCGCTGCTGATTTCGCAAGCGATCTGGGGGATTGGCTACACCTTCATCAGTGGGGCTGAAGAAGCCTGGCTGGCCGATGAGGTTGGGCCAGAACAGGCCAGCAAACTCTACCTGCGCGGGGTCCAGATTGGCGAGTTTTGTACATTGCTGGCAATTGGTGTCAGCATTGCACTGGCAAGTATCAGGATCAACATCCCAATTCTCGCCGGGGGCGTCCTCGAGATCCTGCTCGCGGTTTTTCTGATCTTCAAAATGCCCGAAACCGGCTTCGTACCCACTCCTGGCGAGGAGCGCACAAGCTGGAAAAAACTCGGCGCGACCCTGACAGGAGGACTGCGAACCATTCGCAGCCGCCCAATCCTGATGATGATCGTTGGCATCACGGCCTTTGCCGGTATGTCCAGCGAGGGCTTCGATCGGCTCTGGACCAAGCATTTCGTTGATAACTTTCACTTCCCTACGATTGGACACCTTTCGCCGCTGGTCTGGTTTGGAATTATCAACGTTGGCCTGCTGATCATCGGGATCATCTCAACCGAGATCGTGCGGCGGAAACTGGATACCAGCCAGCATCACATCGCAGCCTGGTCGCTACTGGCAATCGATAGTATCAAGATGGCTGGAATTATCATCTTTGCTCTGGCTGGCAACTTTTCACTGGCGCTGGCAAGTTACTGGTCGATTGCCTTGATGCGAACCCTGGGAAATCCGATTCATACGGCCTGGCTCAACCAGAAACTGGACTCTAAAGTACGCGCCACCGTCAATTCGCTGGTAAATCAGGCAGACGCCTTCGGGCAGATTGCTGGTGGTCCATTGGTTGGATTGATCGCAACGGTGATTTCATTGCGCATCTCGCTGCTGGTCACGGCGCTGGCCCTGGCTCCGGCTTTGTTGCTGTATGTTATCGCAGCCCGCTGGAAACAGCTATAACGATCTTCCAAGCAAGCAGAAAAAAAAAGAATCTCAGGAAGAAACTGGCAGAAAATATACCCTGCTTGAGGTTATAAATGCTATGATAGGAGAACTAAATATGTAAGAAACTGATCATCCAAAGGCGTGGTGGACACAGAAGAGAACCACCACGCCACAAAGAGAGAGACGCAGCATGTCCACACATTCCAGCTATGATGCGGTCGTCATTGGGTCAGGGCCAAATGGATTGGCTGCCGCGATCACGCTTGCACGCGCCGGGCGCTCGGTTCTGGTCTACGAGGCCCGTAAGACAGTCGGTGGAGGGACGCGCTCGGCTGAGCTCACGCTGCCCGGTTTCGTGCATGATGTCTGCTCGGCTATCCATCCGCTCGGGCTTAGCTCACCCTTCTTTCGCGATCTCCCCCTCGACCGCTACGGACTGGAATGGATTCAACCACCTTCTCCCCTGGCGCACCCGCTCGACGACGGCAGCGCGATGCTGCTAGAACGCTCAATCCCGCAGACAGGCGCGACCCTGGGCCAGGATGCCCTGACCTATAGCAAACTGATGTCTCCGCTGGCCTCACATTGGGAGATCCTATCCCGAACCTTTCTGGGTCCCCTGCGACCAGAGATGCTTCAGCATCCCTTTGTGATGAGTCGGTTTGGGCTTTCAGCCCTTCGTTCAGTCAACGCGCTTGTCAGGCAACACTTCAAAGAAGAGCGGGCAGCGGCTCTGTTCGCAGGGATGGGTGCTCATTCATTTCTACCGCTGGAAAAGGCTCCCAGCGCCGCCTTCGGGCTGGTTCTGGGCGCAAGCGGACACGCCGTAGGTTGGCCGCTACCACGCGGCGGCTCCCAGTCCATCGCGAACGCAATGGCTGCCTACCTGGAGGAGTTAGGTGGCGAGATTATTACCGATACGGAGGTCAAAGACCTGCGCCAGCTTCCACAAGCCAAAGCGATCCTTTGTGATGTCACGCCTCAGCAACTGCTTCAAATAGCAGGTAAGCAGCTTCCTGAAGGATTTAAACGCAGCCTGCGGCGTTATCGCTATGGTCCGGGCATCTTCAAGATTGACTATGCGCTATCGGGTCCGATTCCCTGGAAAGCGACTGAATGTCAGCGGGCCGCGACAGTCCACCTGGGAGGAACGCTGGCGGAGATCGCACGCTCGGAAGATGAGATCTGGCAAGGAAAGCCACCCGAACGACCTTTTGTGCTCATAGCCCAACAAAGCCTGTTCGACCCCGGTCGAGCTCCCAACGACCAACAGACCGGTTGGGCTTACTGTCACGTTCCCAATGGCTCAAACTTTGATATGACCGAGCGAATTGAGAGACAGATCGAACGGTTTGCTCCTGGTTTTCGCGACCTGATCCTGGCTCGTCACGTCACAGATACGGCCGCGCTTGAGAGCTACAACCCGAACTACATCGGTGGCGACATCAATGGTGGGGTGCAAGATTTCTGGCAACTATTTACGCGTCCGACCATCCGCCTCAATCCGTACAGCACGCCAGCCAAACATATCTTCCTTTGCTCCTCCTCTACTCCTCCGGGAGGTGGGGTACATGGCATGTGCGGCTACTATGCCGCTCAAACGGCGCTCAGGAGCGTATTAAAAGATTGAGTATTCAGGTGTACTAATCTCAGGACAAATGCTTCCGAATAAATATTCGCATACAATTTTAATGTCCTGTTAACGTTATTTGGAGTGAGTATCAGTAAAGTGGATCAGGTAACAGTATTTTGGACCAAAAAGCTGTTATACTACAGACAGCTTAGCAATACGCAAGCTTGCACCACGTTTTAGGAGAGAGCAAACGCATTTACATGTTTAAGCCTCTCGCTTCGATAGGCACCTATGTTTCTTTAGCAGTGCAGAAATCTGCGCGACGAACCATTCCTCAAGGATTATCGCAAAAAAACACAGAACCAGTAATAGTCTATCAAGAGACAAGAAGGATCTTGAAAAAGTCGCGGCCCAACACACGATCCAATTAGCCTGGAAGTTAGGATGAGGAGGAAACATGTTATTCAAGTTCTTATACCGTAACCTGCGGGGGTACCGCTTCCTGGTTTTTCTTGCCATTATCGTGACGGTTTCACAAGTTGGAGCGGATATTCTTGCAGCCACTCCACTAAAATTTATTCCCAGCAAAGTAGCGAATGCGGCGGCCGATCCCGCCTGCACTTTTCCGATCTTAGATGGTCCTCTGAATTTCTTTAATCAATTTGATACTGCCCTGAACAGGCCAGCAGGGCAGCCACGCGCACTCCCCCCTGCCCTGCCATGTCCGGGCTCAAAACCAGGGCCAACCAGCCACCCACAAATTACGCAACATAGCACGATTGCTGTTATCATTTTTTCGGGTGTATTGCTGCTGATTTTTGGCGTCTTGAGCGCCATGCTGGCCTATGTTCAACTGTACCTGGCCTCATTTGTAGCGCAGCATCTTAGCGAGCGGCTGAGACGCAATCTATTTGAACACCTGCAACGCCTCTCGCTCGATTGGCACGGCAAGCAGAAGAAGGGAGACCTGGTCCAGCGTGTCACCGGCAATATCGCCGATATTGAGAAGCTCGTAACTGATGGACTTGTTGACCTGCTGGCAGGCGTGCTGACCCTGGTGGGAGTCGCAGCCGTGATGGTTTTTGTCAGCCCGCAATACACGTTGCTGTCCCTGGCAATCGCCCCGGCCCTGTTTATGATCGTCGTAGGCTATACGCGCAGCATCAAGAAAGCGGCCAAGAAAGCTTCAAAGGCAGCCGGACAGGTCGCAGATGTCGCGACCGAAGATATCAACGCCCTGACAGTGATCCGGGCTTTTACACTGGAGGAACGCGAAGATCTGCGCTTTAAACGCTACGTTGGGCTTAACCGCGCGGCTGGCCTGCGAGCTGGCGGTCTCCAGGCCCAATTCACACCGGTCGTTGCAATTTTGATCGCGGCTGGCACAACGATCATTATAGGAGTGGGAGGCTACGTTGCCGCCGGTCACGCCTTTAGCCTGGGGGTCTTCACAATTGCGGCGGGAAGCGTCGATATCGGTACGCTGGTTCTCTTCCTGACTTACCTGAAAATGTTGTACCAACCGATGCGCGATTTGTCCAAGCTAACCAATCTCGCCAGTAGCGCAGGCTCCGGGGCCGAGCGAATTCAGGAGGTCCTGGACCAGGCACCAGAAGTGACTGAAAACCAGGCCCCGTACTATGGACCCACCAAGCTGCGTGGAGCGATCGAATTTGAAAATGTGGTCTTTGGCTATACGCCAGAGCATCCAATCCTCAAAGGCATCAACCTTCAGATTCCGGCAGGTCGCAAGGTCGCGCTGGTTGGCCTCTCAGGAGGCGGAAAAACGACGCTTGTAAAGCTGATTCCTCGCTTCTATGAAATCCAAAAGGGCTCGGTCCGGATTGATGGGGCAGACAATCGCATGTATCCGCTGAATATTCTGCGCCAGAATGTCAGTATGGTGCTTCAGGATTCAGTCTTGTTCGAAGGCACGATTCGCGAAAACATCGAGATCGGGCGACCGGGCGCAACCGACGCAGAGATCATTGATTCCGCGAAAAAAGCGCAGATCCATGAAACGATCACAGCCCTCCCCGATGGCTACGAGACGCTTGTACGCGAGCAAGGCAAGAACTTCTCCGGCGGCCAGCGCCAACGCCTGGCAATTGCCAGAGCGATCTTACGCGATGCCCCGATCCTGATCCTGGATGAGCCAACCGCCAGCCTGGATGTCGAAGCTGAAGCCGAGGTCATGCATGCCCTTGATAAACTTGTCATAGGCCGGACCGTCCTGATGATCTCGCACCGCCTGAGCACACTGGGCAGCGTAGACGAGATTATCGTCCTGAAGGAAGGCAAAATCGTCGAGCAAGGTAACTACAAAGAACTGAAGAAACGCGGCGGTATCTTTGCCAACCTGCTTGAGGAACAGAATCGCTACAATGTCGAACGAGAAGGCGATAAATCTATTCTACGTTCAGCCTTTGTTCAGATTCAGCCAATTCGTGAGATGCGCGAGGTTCCACCATCTCCCCAGCCGATGTCCCATCGAAACCCGGCTGGCAAGCTGCAACCACCTCCGCCAGTACCAATCCCCGTTCATATCCCCCAGCAAGCGAATGGGGGCCAGCAACAATCGGCAGCGATCTCTCCGATTCCCGCTCAATCTCGCTCCAACTATAATGGACCGATGCGAGCAAAAAATGCCCGTATCCTGGTGGAATATGAGGGCAAAGTCATCAGCGAACGTCTGCTAGATAAACCAGTTTTGACAATTGGGCGGCTTAGCGATAATGATATCGCGATTCCTCACCAACGGGTCTCGCGTCTGCACGCCCGGATTCGGGCCGAAGATGGGATCTGGCTGCTAGAGGATGCCGATAGCGTCAATGGAATCACCTATCACGGCAAACGCATCGATCGCCTCCCGCTTTCAAACGGCGACAAGGTCTATATTGCTCCGACGGTGCTGCTGCACTACCAGGCACAATCTTGATAGTCAGTCTATCCTAACGTGCGCCTGAAGGCCTGCCTTTTTAAATAATTCAAAGGGCAGGCGCTTTTTTTGCCTCATTTCGTTGTTGTATACTCAATTAGCAGGCACTGAAAAATACTAATAGTCACTCTATTTAGATTTTGATAACGTAACGTTTTAGAATGGCAGGTAAAGGGATTCTATGGCAAGACTCGAATTTGGCCTGATGTTACAGCCCAAACCCCTGAATTTTCCGGGGCGGGAACTTTTCAGCTACAACAAGCAGCTTATTCAGGCGCTGTCTGGCTTCAGTAGCCTGTGGATGGAAGATCATTTGCAATGGGGGGATGATGCAACCCTGGAGTGTCTGACCAGCCTCAGCTACTTTGGCGGGCTCTATCCCGATTATCGGCTTGGGACGCTGGTGCTGGGACAAATTTATCGCAACCCGGCCCTGCTCGCGAAGATGGCCGCGAATATACAATTTATCTCCGGGGGACGGCTGGTGCTGGGCGTGGGAGCAGGCTGGAAAGAGGACGAATACCTGGCCTATGGCTACGACGATGAGCTACCAAACACGAAAGCTCGCCTGGATCAACTGGAAGAAACCGTACAAATCTTACGCGCCCTCTGGTCAAAGCAGCCAGCCAGTTTTGAAGGAAAATACTATCACATCCGAGAGGCATATAGCTCCCCTCAACCTGAACCAGCGATTCCGCTGCTGATCGGAGGCGGCGGAGAGAAACGCACGCTGGAGATCGTTGCCCGCTACGCGGACTGGTATAATTTCAATTCCTGTCCGGTTGAGGAGTATGCCCATAAAGTTGAGGTATTGGGTCAGCATTGTCAAAAGATTGGCCGCGATCCCTCCGAGATTCGCCTGACCTATCTGGCAACGGTCAGCGTTTCAGAAAATCCGGCCGAGGTACAGCGTAGTCCAGACAAGCATTTTGTGGCAGGTAGCGCGGCTGAGATCATCCGAGAGCTGGAACAATTTCAGGCGCTGGGACTCAAAGAGTTTATTGTACGCGTCCCCGACCTGGCAACCTTAGAGCGTTTTATAAAAACCGTGGTACCGCATTTTGCCTGATAAAAAAGAGGAGCGGGACAGATCATACCGCTCCTCTTTTTGTCGTCTGAAATTCGTTTATTGGCGATCGAAGCTGGCGACATTGGCCAGAATCTCATCGATCTTCTTCAGAACATCCTCGGAAAGTTTGATATCGCCTGCCTTGATATTCTCCTCGACCTGAGCTGGTCGCGAAGCACCAATAATCGCAGCGCTGACATTTTCCTGACGCAGAACCCAGGCCAGAGCCAGTTGACTCAGCTTACAGTTGAGATCTTTAGCGACCCCTTCCAGCTTCTGCACGGCGCTGAGGGTGCGGTCAGT
>DASSXK010000004.1:0-2866 GCA_035703945.1 Ktedonobacteraceae bacterium
TATCACTTTTGTCAAGTACGTGACAACGTGCTTTTGGACGATGTTTTTTGGGTGCGCCTCCATTATACTCTTCATCTAATCGGTTGTTAGATTAAAACAAACCCTCATCTATCTATCATACAGAAATAATTGTAAAAGATCGCACCTGATTGACTCTTCAAAGGAAACGCTACAATGAATATGCCAGACTCTCAGGAATCCCAGGCACCTGAAGGCGAGACCCAGCAAGCAATCCCTCTGACCACTCCGGCGAAAAAAGGGACAGGTCGGGCCTTGAGTTCTTTGAAGCAACGCAACTATCGCCTCTACCTGTTTGGTCAGATGATCTCGCTGCCAGGCATCACAATGCAAAACATCGGGCAGGCCTGGCTGGTGCTGGTGCTAACGCATAGTCCCTGGCAGCTTGGGCTGGTGGGAGCTTTGCAGGCTTTGCCGATCCTGCTCTTCTCGATCTTTGGAGGGATCATTGCGGATCGCTGGCCAAAGCGGCGCGTACTGCTACTATCCCAGACGGCAGCCGCAATCCAGGCTTTTCTCCTGTGGGCATTGATCGCGGCCGGCACGCTTCAGCTCTGGCAACTCTATATACTGGTACTGCTGCTGGGATTTACAAATAGTCTGGGCAGACCAGCGAGTCGTGCAATTATCGTCGAGATGGTCGGACACGAAGACCTGCCCAATGCGATTGGATTACTCTCCACGCTCTCCACGCTGGGGCGGATTGCAAGTCCCGCCCTGGCAGGGATCATCATCGCGAGCAGCGGTGTGACCTCGCTCTTCCTGATCAACGCGCTCAGCTTTGTGCCAATGATAGCTGTGCTGGTCTTGATCAGGAGCCACGAGATGCACACTCAGGGGCATCTACCAGGAAATAGCAGCAGATCACAAAATCCCTGGCAGAGCCTGCGCGAAGGGCTAGACTATATCTGGCAGATGCCGAGTGTCTTTTTGTTGATTCTCAGCGTCGGATTGGTCTTACTCTTTGGCTCAAACTTCAACGTCGTGCTACCACTCTTCGCCACAGACATCTTGCATCAAGGAGCCAGGGGCTTTGGATTCCTCTCGGCCGCGACAGGTGCAGGTGCCCTGATCGCAGCTCTCTGGGTGGCCTGGGGTAACAGGCACTCAACGATTCGCCAGATCTTGATTGGGATGTTGATCTTTGGGGTTTTGGAAGTCGCATTTGGGATCTCGAAGATCTATATCGTGTCGCTGCTACTGCTTACAGGGGTTGGTTTTATGGAAGAGACCTTTGCAATGCAGGCCATGACGACGCTCCAGTCAGCTACCCCAGGCCATTTAAATGGACGAGTGATGAGCATCCAGGTCATCTTTTTCGATGGCAGTCTGCCGCTGGGGTATCTGCTGATGGGCTGGCTGGCGGGTCTTTATGGAGCCTCAACGGCTCTATTGGTGGGGGCGCTGCTCAGCCTGCTGGTCGTGGCAGCAAGCTGGATCTGGTGGAAGCAAATAGGAAATCGAGAAAGCGATTCTGACATGACAGGCATTTAGCAGTCGATTATAGCGCGAATCCAATCCAGATGATTTGAGACGCGGGCATAATGCTCAAGGCAGTTATAGGTACCAAGCGGACGATCACCGCTATCCTGCCAGGAGCTTATGCCCGCCAGCCGCATTTGACCATCCTGCTGAATAAAAGCGGGGTAGCCACTATCGCCGTGACCACAGACGCCTTCAAGGTAGGTACCGGCCGGGGGCTCATCGAAGCGGAACTTCAGCCAGAAAGTATCAACTTCATCTACACGATTGGTCACGCGACGCAGGTGGCGATCGGAGCCGATTGTTCCACGACGTCCAGTGCCAGACTCGCCTGCTCCCAACAAGATAATCTCCTGACCAAGCTCATCGGAATGTTCATAGAGACGAAATGGCTGGATTGCTTCAACGGGTTCGGCCAGTTCGATCAGGGCCAGATCAACCACGTTATCGCCCTCATCTGTCTCCTCATCCCCCCACTCAGGCCGATAAGATGGGTGGGGAACGACGCGCAGCATCGGATAACGTTTCCCAGCCAGATGGACGCCCACATTGTGATCCACCGGAATGACCTTCCCCACATGACCGGCAGTAAGCAGCCAACGAGATGCAATTAAGCTGGCCCCACCGTGACCACGAAAAATGCTGGTGAGCGCGGGCCAGTCAGCGGAATCAACAAGGCTTTCGCGGTCAGATCGATCATGCCTGATTAGCATTAAAAATCCTCTTTCACTCATCAGGTTTTTAACACGCTATATGTATTAACGTGTCAGATAGTTTGTTGTTAGATCAGGCTTCATCGTTCTGATAATTCAGAAGTAGCTTTTCGTCAGGAAAAGTAATACTTTGCAAGATCCTGGCAATTTGTGGGCGCTCCCCAGGATCTCCGACCTGGATACGCGAGAGCAGAAAATCTCGACATAAACTTAGATACTCATTCTCCAGGGCCAGCATCTGACGAGACAGTTCGCGCAGATGCTGGCGATCTTCAGCCCGCTCTGGAAGAGCATAGCCCCAGGCCAGCTTGCAAGTATCGTTGATCGTGGCAGCAAGTTGGGCACGCCAATCATCGGGTAACAGTTCTTTGCACAGCTGGATGCTCTGACTTTTGCGGCCAGCGTAGCGGCCGGTTTCAAGGGCCAGAAGCAATGTCGCAATCCAGACGGCACCTGCGACAAATACACGCGTCCCCGAAGGCACATCTGGTCGGGCAGGCACAGCATCATAGCCATAAAACTCGCCCGCAGGATCGGGATATGACAGAGGGAAAACAAGCGATGTCACCAGTGGAAAACTGAGTTTTTTCAACTGCCTGGGAATACCAATATGGTAAACGCCGGATTCAATAATATCAAGCGTGTAGCCTTGA
>DASSXK010000029.1:0-3172 GCA_035703945.1 Ktedonobacteraceae bacterium
GTCCGGCCGGTTGCTCGTTTAGACAGCTCGGTTGCCAGCTTGACGCGCTGGGCCTCGCCACCTGAGAGGGTTGTTGCCGGTTGACCCAGGCGCATATAACCCAGGCCGACATCGTTCAGGGTCTTAAACTTGTTGTAGACCGAGGGCACATTCTCAAAGAAGCTGATCGCTTCCTCAACGGTCATATCCAGCACATCGGCAACATTCTTACCTTTGTAGTGAATCTCCAGCGCCTCGCGGTTATAGCGTTTGCCTTTACAGATCTCGCAGGGAACATAAACATCCGGCAGGAAGTTCATCTCGATCCGAACAATACCCTCACCTTTACAGGCTTCACAGCGTCCACCCTTCACATTAAAGGAGAAGCGGCCAGCCTGATAACCACGCAAACGTGATTCGGGAACCTGTGCGAACAGCTCACGAATCGCCGTAAAGGCATTGGTATAGGTGGCGGGATTGGAACGAGGCGTACGTCCAATCGGCGATTGGTCGATATCAATGATCTTATCCAGGTATTCCAGACCATCGACGCGCTCGTGTCTTCCCGGCTTGGCATGTGAGCGATAGAAGGTCTGAGCCAGCTTCCGATAAAGAATATCGGTGACAAGTGTGCTCTTACCGGAGCCTGAGACTCCCGTAACGGTCACAAACTTGCCCAACGGAATATCCACCGAGACATCTTTTAGATTGTTCTCAGTTGCTCCGACGATCCTCAATGTATTGCCATTGCCCTCTCGTCGCTTCTCCGGTACCTCGACCTGCTTGCGACCCGAAAGGTAATCGCCGGTCAGCGAATTCCTGTTTTCGGTGATCTCCTGATATGTTCCCAGCGCCACAATTTTACCACCGTGTTCGCCCGCACCCGGACCAATATCGATGATATAGTCTGATGCACGCATCGTGTCCTCGTCGTGTTCGACGACCAGTAGCGTGTTGCCCAGATTGCGAAGCCGCTCAAGTGTCTTAATCAAGCGGGCATTGTCGCGCTGGTGCAGGCCGATGCTCGGCTCATCCAGAATGTAGAGGACACCCATCAGGCCCGAACCGATCTGGGTGGCCAGACGAATACGCTGGGCCTCACCACCTGAGAGGCTGGCGGCCGTTCGATCCAGGGTCAGGTAATCCAGACCGACATCGATCAAGAATTGTAGACGTGCCCGAATCTCTTTTATGACCTGTCGACCGATGAAGAGCTCACGCTCAGTCAAGTGGGCTGTTGCCAGGGGACCACCTGTCTCCAGCTTGATCATGGTCTCGGTCACGAGCTTGCTTTGCTTGCCAGCCTTTTTCTTGCCGTTACCGTTGCCGTTATACATTGGTTCAGGCTCAGCCAGAGGCATCGAATAATTTTCTAGCTCCTCGAAGAAGCGTCTTGCCAGCTTGATCGACAGGTTGGTGACCTGCACGATGTTGCGGCCTCCCACCGTGACGGCCAGGGCTTCCGGCTTCAGACGTGCGCCATGACATTCGGGACAGATGCGCTCCGACATATAGGTCTGGATGTCTTCCCGCACGCTCTCGCTTTCTGTCTGCTTGTAGCGGTGGTCCAGATTGGGAATGACCCCTTCAAAGTTGATTGTATAGCTACGTTTGTTCCCGTGCTGCGGGGTGTAGCGAATCGTCAGAGGATGTGGTGAGCCGTACAGAACGACCTGCTTCTGAGCATCTGTCAGGTCTTTCCAGGGGGCATCGAGGCTGAATTTATATTCCAGAGCCAGAGCCTCCAGCGTTGCCGAGTGCCATTGACTTCCGTTTACAACCTTGGTCCAGGGCGCGATTGCTCCTTGAGCCAGGCTTAAATTAGGATTTGTCACAACCAGCTCGGCATCAATTTCGAGCTGTGTTCCCAGACCCGTACAGACCGGGCAAGCCCCGTGCGGACTGTTGAAGCTAAAGGTTCGCGGCGCAATCTCCGGCAGGCTGATGCCACAATAGACACAGGCGGCCTTCTCAGAGAAAAGGATCTCTTCGCCATCGATTACCGAGACCAGCACCACGCCGTTACCCAGCTTCAGGGTTGTTTCCAACGAATCGCTGAGCCTTTGGCGGAAAGCCAGGTCTACATCGGGCTCCAGCGCTGTCAGCGCGCCAGCGGACGTCTCGTTCCCTTCGGGCTCAACGGCATAGAGGGCAGTTGGCTCGGCAACCTTCAGGTGGCCGTTGTACGACCTGTTTTGACTATCCTCAGCGCCATTTTCATTGCGAGGCTTTTTGTGGATAACCAGGCGGTCGACGACGACCTCGATTGTATGTTTCTTCTGTTTATCCAGCTCAATCTCATCGCTCAGGTCGTAGATCTTACCATCGACGCGCACGCGGACATAGCCGGAGCGGCGCATCTCCTCGAAGATATTTTTATATTCGCCTTTTCGTCCCTGAATCAGAGGAGCGAGCAGCATGATACGTGAAGATTCCGGTAAGTTCAGGACAGCGTCCACGATCTGTTGCAACGTTTGCTGGCTGACCTCGCGTCCGCACTGTGGGCAATGTTGATGTCCAACCCTGGCGTACAACAAACGTAGATAATCATAGATCTCAGTGACCGTACCGACCGTCGAGCGAGGGTTATTGGTTGCTCCTTTTTGGTCGATGGAGATCGCAGGTGAAAGACCTTCGATATGGTCCACATCTGGCTTTTCCATGCGGTCGAGGAATTGTCGGGCATATGCTGAAAGAGACTCAACGTAACGACGTTGGCCTTCCGCAAAGATCGTGTCAAAGGCCAGGCTGCTTTTGCCCGAACCCGATAGTCCCGTAATGACAACTAACTTATCGCGTGGTATAGTGACATCAATATTTTTTAAGTTGTGCTCACGTGCGCCACGGATTACAATTTTATCTTGGGGCATACAACCAAACCACCCAATCGAAAAAAACGGTCGTATACTACAGTTTTGTGTATACTAAAAAAAGGATAAATGCGCTGTAGTCTACGAACCCATAAAACAAACGTTCAATTTCTCTTTATAATATTACAACCGTTCCCAGGCAAAGGGCAAGGGGATAGCCAATCAGTTTTGATAGAGAGGATCGCTATGCGGTTTTCTTATTCATCTGTGTTTTTATTCATCTGTGTTCTTAAAAAGAGAACAATGCAGCTAGCGTAAATATTTCCTTTCAATCGAGGAAATGAAATCGCATGCCATTCAAATCGTTGGCTGAAAACGCTAGA
>DASSXK010000047.1:0-6529 GCA_035703945.1 Ktedonobacteraceae bacterium
TGTCCTGGCAAACGTTTCTGACAATGTTCAGTCTGGTTTTGAGACTACTCAGGATGTCGTCTCGAAGAATGCCAAAATGCTGCGCAAGCAGGCCAAGAAAGCCCAGAAGCAGTTTGTGCCATTGATCGCGGACGCCGCTGATTCGGTTCAGTCAGGCCTGGAAACGACACAAAAGACTGTCTCGAAAAATGCCAAAAAGGCTGGCAAGACTCTCAAGAGTGCCGCCGATAACATCAAGGACACCCAGGAGTCGGTCCAGGATCAGCTTGAGAAGTATTCGCGCCGTCGCAAACGCAACAGATTCCTCTTCCGTGTGGGACTGGTTGGTGGCGTCGTTGTCGCGCTGCTCTACGCTCCCCAGACAGGAGCCGAAGTACGCCAGAAGTTGATGGACCTGTGGAACCAATACGTTCCTCAGAATCCTAACCTCTAAACTACTCGCGTATAACCAAACATAAAGAAGAGGCCGGAGATGCGTTTCAATTGCATCGCCGGCCTCTTCTTTTATCTGCTCGCTTTGTCGAAATAAGCAAGCGTGGTTGCTGCCCTAAAATAATTTTAGATGGTTAATGTCGTTAAGGGTATAAAGGACGCTTAGCCGCTCATTGGCCCGTACCACCGTGACGGAGGTATTGGCCGCCGGAAAAAAGAAATCCTTCTTCAGACCCAGTACTTCGGCGATATAGATATTGATGACCCCACCATGTGAGAAGACCATCACCCGCTCCCCGATGTGGCGGCGAATGATGCCGCTGAAACCTTCCAGCACGCGTCTGCGGAAATCAGCGGATGGTTCGCTATCGGCAATGCTGTCCCAACTACCGCTCAGGCCAACTTGTCGGATAATCTCTCGTTGTCGCTCTTTTAGGGCCCTGGACAGGGCTGTCAGATCTTTTGGATCGGGCAGTGGAATCACCTCGCCCAGCCGAATCTCTGCCAGCGGTGGCACCAGCGCCAGTGGCATGCTGAGATGTTCGGCCAGGGGCGCGGCGGTTTCCTGACAGCGCCGCAAGGGGCTGCTATATAACGCGTTAAAAGGCACATTTTGGAAACGTGTGGCCAGTGCTTGAGCCTGTTCGCGCCCCACTTTGCTCAGTGGAAGATCGTCATAGATGCCGCCGGGAATCAGTTCATCCTCATCGGGGATGGCATCGGCGTGACGGACGATAAAAAGTTCACAGGCCTGTGGGCGCTGGGTTAAAAAAGGATCGGGATTCACCATGGTTCTTTTCTCTCACAAAGGACTTCAAGCGTTCTGACAAACCAGCAGGGCGCGATGGGCCAGGGCCGGCACGCCCTTTTCCAGTTCCGCGAAAAAGGGATCATCGGTCGTTCCGGAGCGATGGCGTGAGTAGCTGCCCTCCAGCAGAATCGCCAGTTTCCAGATTGCCAGCGCTTCGTAGAAGGCCACATCTTGAACTTTGCGCCCACTGCGTTGAGCATAGTAGTCGGTGATTTCGGCGCGTGTCATGAAGCCGGGTTTTTCTATCACGCGCCAGGCGTCTGAGGCAAATTCTGGCTCAGGTTCGCCCGGTTCGCGCCAGAAGGAAAGCAGGTAGCCAACGTCCGCCAGCGGATCGCCGATTGTGGCCATCTCCCAGTCGAAGATTGCAACGACGCGTGGCTCTTTCGCGGCAAACATGACATTGTCGATTCGATAGTCGCCGTGTACAATTGTGGCCGGTGGCGATTCGGGCTGATGTTGGGCCAACCAGGCCGTGACCGCGTCTAGATCGGGCAGGGGACCGCGCCGCGAGCGTTCAAGTTGATCCGACCAGCGGCGTAGCTGGCGTGAAATATAGCCGTCTGGCTTGCCCAGATTCTCCAAACCGATCGCTCGCCAGTTCGCGGCGTGCAGATCGACCAGGGCATCGACAAGGCGCATACTCAGCGCCCGGCGGCCAGCCTCGTCACTGGCGAACTCCGGAAGCTGGCTGCGAATAACCACGCCTTGCACGCGTTCCATAATATAGAAGGGTGCGCCAATCACCTCTGTATCTTCGCAGGCGAGCAGAGCACGGGGCGTGGGAACATTGGTGGTGTTCAGGGCTTTCAAAATTCGGTATTCGCGCAGGACATCGTGAGCCGTTGGCAGCAGCGGTCCTCGGGGCGGTCGGCGCAGGACAAGCTGCTGCTCCCCACGTGTGATATAGAACGTCTCGTTGGAGTGTCCACCTTTGACGCGTTCGAGCTTCAGCGGGGCATCCAGACCTGGAAGCTGTTGCGCGAGATAGGTACGCAGATTCTCTTCATGAATCAGTGGAGGCAATGTGGTCATCAGCGACCCCTTTCCAATTCCTGGGCTGACTATGGACAATCTTCGTGGAATGTGCCGGGTTTGCTCGCTGATTCCCTTCCTGGCTTCTACCCGTTCCTTTTCCTCAAATCCCGGCCGTTTCTCAGAAATTGTACCTTTAAGAGCCGCCCAGCGTCAAATAGAGGAATCCTGCTTCCTCTCATAGGGAATGGGGGTTTATAGATTAAATTCCTGATCTATCCGGCCTTCATGCCAGGTTGCTCTTTAATGATGCATCGTGCTGAAAAGCAAGTTGATCGTAATAATTGTAATGCAGAGGATTCCTATAATGATCAAGCCGAATGATCCAACTGCAACCATCAGTATAGATAGCGCGAGCGCACAAATTGAAACGATTGCCAGCGCTAACCTCTGTCCTGGCGATACCACTCCGCTGCCAGCTTTATAGAAGAGAATGTTAATGCCAATCAGGCTGGCACAAACCATTCCAAGCGCGATAACGACGCTCAGCAGGTTCACATCACTGTGATATGGATATACCAGTGCTGCGAACAGCATAATTGGCCCGAGCATACAGATGGAAACAATTGCCAGCGCCAGTCGTTGGCCAATCGATGGTGTGGTCTGGTGATAGCTTCTACCGATTTTAAGACCCGACATTACGCCTACCTGGTCGCTGGATTGCATTCCCTGCCCAGGATCGGGATAGGGAGGATAGTTCGCCTGCGGCTGATAGCCACGGCCCATCTCTTCGAATTGCTGCTGCGACATTGCAGGAATCTCCTTGTGTATTCGTTTGAATGGTACAAAAAAATAAGCTCGTACTCTATGTACGTCGTGCCGGGAATGAAGTTGTCTCTCCAGGTGTTATTTTTCTTGATAGTGAGTAAACTCCAGGTTGCTCCTATTTACATAATGTACTTAAGTCATCACTTTTAAACCGGCAGAACTACGTGGGCCTCTGATACGTAGGAAGAATAAGATATGTTTTCCTGCTGGACATCAATTTCTTCAGGCCCGCATATTTGACCCACAAAATTGGAATAAGTCGCCATATCCTGGCGTTACTATATATGATTAGCAGACGCAGAGCGAGATTGCTAAAGTTGCTAAAACGGAGCGAAAAACTGGAATAAATGGTTGGAACTATTCGTTATAGTAAATAGAATATCGCTCAAGAAACTCCTCTACGGAGGTGATGGAAGCCCTGAGAAACAAGGGCTGGCCTGAATCTAGCAATGTTGGAAAGGGAATTTAGCAGTCGATGATACAGAGTGCTAGATTTTTTGAAAAAGGTGTGTTATACTCAGATCAACAGCTAAATACAGGAAGGTTGCTAAACCCAAAAACAAGATTGCTAAACCAAAAACGCGAAAACGCATCCTCTACGATAAGGAGCTTAGTATAAATGAAAAATTGTGAACGTTGTCAACAAAATCCCGCCCGTGTCCGTATCGATCAGATCGTCAATGGCCGCCGCGAAGAGCATTATCTTTGCCAGTCCTGTGTCGATGAACTGATGGGTGCTGCAATGGACCAGATGGGTGGACTTGATAACCTGGGATCACTCGGTAATGGCGCTCCCTTTGGTTTCAGTGCAAATGCTGGGAAGAATGCATCTTCTGCTCGGGGAGCCAATACGGCTACTGCCGATCGCAAACCCGCTAATAGCAAGACTCCAACACTTGATCAGTTTGGGCGCGATCTAACTGCCGAAGCTGCTGAGGGGAGATTGGACCCGGCCGCTGGCCGTCAGCGCGAACTGCGACGCATGATTACCGTTTTGGGTCGTCGTCAGAAAAACAATCCGGTCTTGATTGGTGAGCCTGGTGTTGGTAAAACCGCCATCGTCGAGGGCCTGGCCCGCCGCATTTTCGCTGGCGATGTCCCTGCGAACCTGCGTGGCAAACGCATTGTCTCATTAAACATCGGTGGCATGGTCGCAGGTGCGATGTTCCGAGGCCAGTTCGAGCAACGGATCAAATCAATCCTTGAAGAGCTGCGTGAGGCCCCCGAAGTGATCGTCTTCATTGACGAGTTGCATACCGTTGTCGGTGCTGGCGCTGCTGAAGGCGCTGTCGGTGCGGCCGATATGCTAAAACCGGCCCTGGCTCGTGGCGAACTCCGCTGTATCGGTGCCACGACCCGCGATGAATATCGCAAGAATATTGAGAAAGATGCCGCTCTGGAACGTCGTTTCCAGCCCGTTGCGGTCGATGAGCCTTCGGTTGAAGAGGCCATCGAGATGCTGCATATCATTCGTAACAACTACGAGCTTCACCACGGTGTCAACTACACCGATGAGGCTCTGGACGCCGCCGTCAAGCTGTCTGATCGCTACATTAACGATCGGTTCTTGCCTGACAAAGCTATCGACGTCATGGACGAAGCTGGTTCTTCTCTCCGTTTGGAGGCGACCGAGAAGGGCATCGTTGGCCCTACTCTGATCGCTGATCTGGAGGCTGAATTGAGCGATATTCAGCGTAAGAAGGAAGCTGCCGCTGATGCTGAAGACTACGAGCAAGCTGCCTTGCTACGCCAGCAAGAGCTGGTCACTCAGCAGAAACTGGACAGTGCTCGTATCGAGTCGAAAGATTCGATGGAGCTGGTTGTGACCCCTCAGCAGATCGCTCAGGTGGTTGAGACCTGGACTGGTGTCCCTGTCAGCCAGATGCTTGAGAGCGAGCGCCAGAACCTGCGTAGCCTGGAAGTTGACCTGCGCAAACGTGTCATCGGCCAGGATGAGGCGATCAGTGCGGTTGCTCGGGCGATCCGTCGCTCACGTGCCGGTTTGAAAGATCCGAAACGTCCTATTGGTTCCTTCCTGTTCCTTGGACCGACCGGTGTTGGTAAAACCGAGCTGGCAAAAGCCTTGACGGCTGAACTCTTTGGTGGTGAGGATAACCTGATTCGCCTGGATATGTCGGAGTACATGGAGCCACATACGGTTTCCCGTCTGTTTGGTAGCCCTCCGGGATATGTCGGTCACGATGAAGGTGGTCAGTTGACCGAGCAGGTTCGCCGCCGCCCGTACAGCGTCATTCTGCTGGACGAGGTCGAGAAAGCCCATCCAGAAGTCTTCAACGCCTTGCTCCAGATCATGGACGATGGACGTTTGACGGATGGACAGGGTCGCACGGTAGACTTTAAGAATACCGTTGTGATCATGACCAGTAACGCTGGTAGCTCTGATCTCAAACGTGCGGTTCGAATCGGCTTCTCGAAAGCTGGCGATGATGATCGTGACGCCCAGCACGAGGCGATGCGCTCGAAAGCCATGGAGGGTCTGAAACGGGCCTTCCGGCCTGAGTTCATCAACCGTATTGACCAGATCGTGGTCTTTCAGGCTCTGGGTCGTACGGAGATCTATCAGATCGTTGATCTGCTCCTTGATCAGGTTCGCACTCGCTTAAGCGAGCAAGAAATTGGTCTTGAGTTGAGCGATGAGGTGAAAGATCTGCTGCTCCGTGAGGGCTTCGATGAGGAGTATGGTGCTCGTCCATTGCGCCGGGCAATCCAGACCAACATCGACGACGTCCTGGCAGATGCCTTGATGTCTGGTGAGATCGCTTCAGGCCAAACGGCTCGCCTGGTTCTTCACGATGGTAAAGTCGCGGTGGAGACAGTGGAAGTTCCTCTGGCCGTCTAACATACATACCTTGTGGGGGTGAGGTTGAGATTTCTCAGCTTCACCCCTTTTTTATGTCAGTGGCCCATAAGTAAGAATCCTTTCAAATCTCGTTCAATATGCTAACATATTGTTAAAGGAATAATTGATCAGCTTTTCATCACTTGCGGAGATAGAAAAATGTCATTGAATCAATCAGCTCCTTCCTCTGAACCTTTAATTTCATCCAGGGTCACTCCACCGCAACACTTTGAGGTGGATCGGTATGTTGATAAATTTCTCTCGACGATGTGTGATAGCAGTCGTCGCCGAATTTTAGAACTGCTATCTTATCCCAAAGATCAGAAGCTATCCGAAGATGTGAGCAAGATTGTGCCCATCGAGTGCCGTTCAACCGATATTGCCAAATTGCTGAATCTGTCGCCGGCCACAACCTCTGGCCATCTGAAGCAAATGGCCAGTATTGGTATTGTCCTCTCAAGGCGCGAAGGAAATGCTATTTACTATAGCCTGAACAATCACTACCTGGTGCATGCCTTTCGGGATCTTTTGCTGGCCCTTGATAAGCACTATCATACCAATGTGAAAAACACAGACTTAGAATGATATTAGCGACCTACCAGATTACCTGACAAGACATTTTT
>DASSXK010000087.1:0-5847 GCA_035703945.1 Ktedonobacteraceae bacterium
GAGGCGCTCGAAAGCTGCACAGAAGCCAGAGGCGTTGCTGTCGCAACCGCCTGAAATGGTCCGGTAAAGGTGGCACTTGGAAGAACTGTCACACTCTCAATTCCACCACCTGCTTTTCCACAGGAAGGTGAATGTTGATTGAGAAGATCCTGGTCGGTTAAAATCCAGGTATTCATTAAAGTCGGATCGTCTGGTCCGACAGCAGTCCAGCTCCCGACTATCGCCCCTACACCTGTACAGGAAACAGAGGGATCACTCCCCTGCTTGCTATAGGTCACCAGCAAACGAACTACGGAGACCCCTTGTTTATCAGGGAAAGCGGTAGTCACGCCGGTTACTGCACGATGTTCAGCGGAGGCGGCTGAGGGCAAAAGCAACTGCCAGGCAAACAGCACTCCCAGCAAAATAGCCAGCAGACACATACTGCTGCCTCTCCGCTGCAATGGTCTGAATATTTGCATACCCATCTGATATGCAGCACGATTTCCAGAGAGAACAGTGTACGGAAGCCGTGCTGCCCTCCTTTCTCGACTTAGAACACCGAGCATATGGACGATCCAATCAGATTTAGAAACGGAGACTGAGAAAAAATCGTGTCGATATGTAGTTGGCCTGCTTTTATTCTCATCCATCTGACACAGGCACATACTACCTGAACAATCACATTCCATTTAACGCCCCAACAAAACACGTAAACGCTGCAACATTGCCTGTGCAGCAGTATTATTCGGTTCAGATTCCAGCACATAGCTGCATTGTGTAAAAGCCGCATCCAACTTCTTCTCTCGCTCATAGACCTGGCTAAGCAAGAAGCGGGTTCTGGTATCGGCGGCATTAAGAATTAAAACCTGGACAAATGCACGCTCCGACAGCGTTAGATTTCCCAGGCGCAAGGCCAACTGGCCAATCGAGTAGTGCAAACCAGGCTGCTTGGGAGAAAGACGGACCGCCTCCTGGTACTCGCGCAGAGCGGCATCCAACTGATTCGTTCCTTCGTAGCACTGAGCCAGCATCTGATGAGCCTCGACATCATTGGGATTCAATTTAAGGGCCTGTGTATACTCCTGAATTGCACCCGGCAATTGGCGACGCCAGAGCAACACATCTCCATACAATCGATGCGTCTCGGGATCGTTAGGATTCAGTTGCAGAGAACGCATATAGGCATCGGCTGCTTGATTCAGGGTAGGCGGCTGGCTGCGTGCAAAGACCTGTCCATAGACTTTATGTACGAGAGCATTGTTCGGCTCAAATTGAAAAGCCTGAGCCAACGCTTTGTGCGCCCCATCCAGATTATTGAGTCGCAGGAAATTCTGAGCCGCCAGAATATGTGTGCCAGCGGGACCCGTTGTGCCAAAAGTCGTATTCGGGCGCGAGGGACCAGATCCCCCGCTCTGAGGCGTCAGTGGATTGTTCAGATTAGCGCTGACATTTTGACGCGACATACTGAGCTGCGGCTGACTTGTAATTGGTGGCAAGTTCACAAGCGCACGCTCCATCTCATCCGCGCCCCCCCAGCGCTGCTCCAGAGCCGGAGCCAGGGCTTTCATCAGAACCTGCTCAAACCCTGGAGACACATCTGGACGCAAGGTACGAACAGGAGGAAAGGAAAAAATGCTTGGCTTATTATTCGCCGCATCATGATGAGTTAAGAGACGATACATGGTTGCGCCCAACGCATAGATATCACTTCGCGGCTCTGGCATACCATGTAACTGCTCAGGTGGTGCATACCCAATTGTCATAATAATCGTTGATTGTCTCTGCGATTGGAAGGTACGCGCAATACCAAAGTCAATCAGTTTGACCTCGTCTTTGGCCGTCACCATAATATTTGAGGGCTTGAGGTCACGAAATATAATCGGCGGAGACTGATGATGCAGGTAATCCAAAACACTACAAAGCTGACGAGACCAGCTCCTGATACGAGCTTCTACAACGCCTCGCGCTTCATTTACCCCTACCACATTCCCCTCTTGCTCAAGCAGATCACCTAACGTACGTCCATCGATATAATCCATTACCAGATAATGCCGCCCCTCTTCCACAAAGAAATCTCGCACACGTGGAATACAGGGATGATTCAAATCCAAAAGCAAGGTTGCTTCACGTTTAAACCACTCAACCGCCTGGGCACGCTCCCCATCGGTCTGAAAATCATCCAGCATTTCTTTAACTGCGCATGGACGATCAAAGCGTGTATCCATCGCCCGGTAAACCGCGCCCATGCCTCCTGCCGCGATCAACTTCTCGTTTCGATACCGACCACCGGATAATACCATTCCGGGCGGCAAACGACGCGGACCGCTATTACCAAAACCACCGGAAGGAGGTACAGGTACAGCAGAAGCTGGAAGCGCTGGTTGGCTTGATGGCACTAAAAACTCAGGTAAAGTGCCTCCAGGGCCACTTTGTCCACTCGACGGCGTGGAAGGATTACTTACATATGATGCTTTATCTGGATCAGAAGAATAATTATTTGCCATATTATTAACACCGCTCTTTAATACTGGCAACACATGCCCCATGTATTATCAGATTAGCTCGTACCTACTCTCCCTCAGGATTTCAAAAACAGGCAGTTTCTATTCTCATCTAAAATCTATTGTTTGGCGCATTATAACACATTTACCATTGGATGAGCAGTAAATCAGTCCACTGTTAAAATGTATAATAGCTCATCTACTGCTTTCAGACCCTTCTCTACGAGAGGAAGCAGTCAGCATATTCTTACAAGACACTTCGCAACGGCGCTCTCGCGCCTACTGAACGCTTTGCAAGCAGGCAGCATTGAAAAGCTTCAACGTTGGTCGTTTCTGGCACGGTTCCTCCTGGCTTCTCAAGCGCGTTCAGTCAGCGAAGTGCATGGCTTACCGTGGATAATTATCACTGAAACGACAAGCTTCTCCCTCCCTTATACTTCGTCTGGAAGTTCAGCCCAGAATCAGTCAAATTTCCGCTGTTCGCCTTAGAGATATGGCGCATGAACAGATGACACCATATAGTAAAATAGGTTTTAGTTGTAGATGTCTCTACAATGAATAGGAACCACAGGTTTAGTAGTTTATCAATCTTCCTTGAAAAGGGTGCCGCCTGCGGCGGCGATAATAAGTATACATCTCCTTATACTTTAAGATAGCAGGTCCCATAAAGGACGATGATGAAACGTAAGAGATTCAATCCTGACGCCGCGATGTATCTCCTTAATAGGGCTATTACATGTAAAAGCAATATGTACACAATTGCACTTACATGTAATCTGCGACAAAAAATACTCATTTGCTGCCTGAGTGGAATCCTGGCACTCGGATTACTTCTACCTGCAACTCAGCCTATTTTAGCAGCAGGAGGCTTCCCTGTTCTAGGAGTATTACATTCTGGCCATAGCCCCGAAGCTATCGCAATTGACACACAGTCACACTATGTCTATATAGCACACGAAGCACCCGGCCTTCTCGTAGCATGGAACCCTGTGAATGGGAAGATTGTCTGGTCAAAGTCCCTCTATGACGTCGCGGTCGATCTTCAAGTGGACTCCGTTAATCACCGGGTGTATGTACAATCTACACGTTTTGACCGTGCAAGTGGCGTTCTGACGGTTCTGGATGATAAAACTGGCACGATCCTCGATAGTCAAACACACACGGGCAACGCGGAGGAAGGCATAGCCCTTGATACCCAGCGACAACGGGTCTATGTCTCGGATAACGAGAGAGGCCACATCGATGTCTTCACATTAAGCACATCAGCGAATCCAACGCTTCACTCGCTACCTTCGATAGATGCTCCCAATCATCCGCAGGGACTAGGGGTCAATAGCCGTCTAGGGCGGCTCTACGTTGCCGATAGTGAGACTTCTGCCGTTTCGGTCTATGATGAGGATAATGGCCACAAAGTGGCAACCATCCAGGTGGCGACACAACCCCTACCACCGCTGCTCGTCGATGAAAGTACCGGGCATGTCTATGTCGCCTGTGGAGAAGGCAATGAACTGGATGTGATTGATGGTAACAAAAACACTATTCTTGCCCATATTCCGGTTGCTCCAGATCCTGAGGGCGTGGCTTTAAGTCACGCAACCAATCGTATCTATGTAGGAAACGAGGGCACATCTAACAAACAAGGGACGACAATTACAATTATTAATGCCCAGAATTTTCAGGTGTTGGGAGCACTCCAGGTTGGACAGGAACCTGATGGGGTCGCAGTAGATTCGGACTTACGCCGAGCCTATATTGCAGCCGAGGAGAGTAACGCGGTGGTTGAAATCAGCGATTCAGTCGAAATCACCCTGCATGACACAGTCGGCACATATCAAGCCAGTAGCGCACGCAAGGTGATCGATTTTCTACAGCGGGCAACGATTATTACCCTGCTGTTTATGCTTGCGACGATCGTGGTGGCGACACTGGTCGCTCTGTCACCGCGTTGGCGTGCGAGGGAAACCCTTCAAACTCGGCAAGACGACGCGTTGTCTCACTGAGGCTAGCATATCCCTCGGCTGTCATATAAGCAATGCTGGAACGCTTTAAAAAGTCGAAGACGGTCGTGCAAGAGAAGCTATGCGCAAAGCCCCCGGTTGGCAGCACGGCATTCGTACCCAGACTGTAATTTCCTGTTGGGATTGGCGTATACGCCCCCAGCAGGATCTCGCCTGCATTCTTTAGCTCGGGCAGGATCGCAAAGGGCTCTTGCACCAGGACCTCCAGATGTTCGGGGGCATATTCGTTTACAAATTTTATGGCCTCATCCCAGTTCGGTGCCAAAACGATTCCTCCTGTGCCCTTCTCGTTCTCAAAAACCGCTCGACAAAATTCCTGGCGCTTCTCCGGCAATGCAGAAAGTTTCCCTGGGAGTAGTTTGAGCACAGCATCAGCCAGCTCACGGCTATCAGTCACCAGCAGGCTTGAGGAATCGGGACCATGTTCGGCTTCAACCATCATGTCACGGGCAGCAAGCTCTGGATCGGCGCTGGCATCAGCCAGGATAATCGCCTCGCTTGGCCCAGCAGGCAGCCCGACATCGACTGTTCCATACAGCAGGCGTTTGGCGGCAGCGATATAACCACTTCCAGGGCCGGTAATTTTATTGACACGCGCAATTGAATGAGTTCCACATGCCAGTGCCGCAATTGCCTGCGCTCCTCCAATGCGATAGATTTCATGGACACCGCAGAGGTCGGCCGCCACAAGGGTTGCGGGATCAACTTCGCCAGCAGGTCCTGGTGGGGTGGTCACAACGATACGCGGCACCCCTGCAATACTGGCAGGGGTCGCCAGCATATACATTACCGACGGAAAAGCCCCCTTCCCACGAGGCACATACAAACCAACACTGGAAATAGGGGTGATTTTTTCGCCGGCCATAATGCCGGGTGCAACTTCAGCAAACCACTGTTCATGAGGCATCTGGCGCTCGTGGAAGGTCCGAATATTACGGATCGCATGTTCAATCGCAGCACGCACTTCGGGATCAAGGACACGGTGAGCGTGCTCGATCTCTTCAGGAGTCACGCGCAAGCGAGCAGGGTCCAACTGCACATGATCGAACTGGGCCGTAAAATCTACCAGGGCCTCGTCGCCACGTTCGCGCACCCCCTGGACAATTGGCCGCACATGCTCGATCAACGCATCAATTTCGATCTCGGCGCGGCGAAGCAAACGAGATCGTTGAGATTGGTCCAAATGTGTGAGTTCATAAAAATGGATCATTTTTTCGTCTTCGACCTTCCCAAAGTACAAACCATTTAACTGGAGGTTATCCGGTTAAATGGCCTGTGATCTAATTTTGCAATGGCTTACTATGATGCCTCAGGCAACATACCAGGGTAACTGTTTAGACAGCACT
>DASSXK010000139.1:0-6111 GCA_035703945.1 Ktedonobacteraceae bacterium
GAGTAGACATCGACAACTATGTTACTTGAGCTAAGCATCAAAGATTTTGCCATTATTGATTCCCTCCACCTGCAACTTAACCGACAATTTAATGTCTTTACAGGTGAAACGGGAGCTGGCAAATCCATCATTATAGACGCCGTGAACGCCCTGCTGGGCGGTAAAATCGGAGCAGAATTTGTCCGAGCAGGTTGCGAACGCGCAACCGTCGAGGGCGTGTTTTCTGTTGAGCGTTTGCCTGCCGTTAAACCCGACTGGTCAGAACTCAATGGAAGCGATGAGGCTGAGATCGATACGCTCTTTGCCGCCTTCGAGCAGGCCCAGGCCGTGACCGCCGGATTACAAAATCATCACAGCGCAGATGCCGGAGTGGCATTGGCTTCCCTCCTGCAAGACTACGATCTTGCCCCGGAGGACGGTCAGTTGATCCTCTCACGCGATGTCTTCCGCTCAGGCCGCACGGTCTCTCGTATTAACGGACGAGCAGTCGCCCAACATGTCCTTCAACAGGTCGCAAGCTGGCTGGTGGATATTCACGGGCAAAGCGAGCATATGAGCCTGCTGCGCACAGAGCAGCATGTCAACTTTCTCGATCGCTACGCCGAACTCCTCCCGCTACGCGAGCAACTTGCGGAAAAAGTCACAGATTGGCGCAATACCCGCAAGCAGCTCCAAAGTCTGCAACAGAACGAACGCGACCAGACCCGTCGCGTCGAATTCCTGCGCTTCGAGATCGAGGAGATCGAAAAAGCCGAGCTTCAAGTCGGCGAGGAAGAAGAACTGGAGCAAGAGAGCGTCGTCCTCAGCAACGCTGAGCGGCTGCGCGAACTCTGCACCCTCATCTATGGTTCGATCAAGGGCACAGAACTTGGCAGCAGCGATTTTCAGTCCGCGCTGGACCAGCTTCAGGTCGCACAACGCAGCCTGGAAGAGTTGACGCGCCTGGATGGCTCCCTGCAAGATCACGCCACTAACCTTGCTGAGGCCGTCTATCGCCTGGAAGATGTCGCGGCCAGTATCAGCAGCTACGAAAGCGATATTGAGGATAATCCACGCCGCCTGGCCGAGATTGAGGATCGCCTCGACCTGATCACACGCCTGAAACGGAAATATGGCACTACCATTCAGGAGATCCTGGACCGTGTCACCCAGGATCAGGCCGAACTCGAAAGCATCGTCAACCGCGACGAAATCATTGCCAAACTGCAAAAACAGGATGAGCAGATGCGACGCGAAATTGGCGAACTTGCCGCGCAGCTTTCTCAGCGCAGAAAACAATCTTCCCAATTGCTCTCCAGTTCAATGGAAGAGCAACTCGATGATCTTAACATGAAACGGGCCCGTTTCTCCGTCGAACTGGTGCAAAATCCGGACCCCGACGGCGTTCCGGCACGCCTGGAAGAAGATCAGGAAGAGCAATTCTATGCCTGCGACCTGACCGGCATCGACCATGTGCAGTTCTTGATTGCCCCCAATCCGGGCGAACCATTCAAGCCCCTGACCAGGATTGCCTCCGGTGGCGAAACCTCGCGCCTGATGCTGGCCTTAAAGACCATTCTGGCCGCCGCCGATGCCACCCCCACCCTGATCTTCGACGAAATCGATTCAGGTATCAGTGGACGCAGCGGACAGGTCGTTGGCGAAAAGCTCTGGGTCCTGACCCGCAATCATCAAGTAATCTGTGTTACCCACCTGCCACAGATTGCCGCCTTTGCTGACACACACTACAATGTGAATAAGCAGATTTTCGATGATCGTACGATTACCCTGGTGAACGAGCTTCGTCCCGAGCAGCGCGTGCGCGAGATCGCCCATATTATGGGAGGTAACGTCACCGAATTTTCAATGAAAAGTGCCGAAGAGATGTTAGCACGCTCCTACCTCTGGAAAGAGAACCACGGCAAACAACTTACCAAATAGCCTGCACCCTCCTCTGGCCTGGAATCCCGCCCACCTTCCAGCTACTTATTCCAGCGAGGAGGAGGCGTTCGTCTTTCTTTACAGGAGGAAATAGTGACAACATTTGCAATCATTGGTGCAGGCATCAGCGGACTCGCCGCCGCCAGGGTCCTTCAGGACGCCGGACAGGACGTCACGCTTTTCGAAAAGAATCGGGCCGTGGGTGGTCGAGCCGCGACACGCAAACATCGCGGCTTCATCTACGATCACGGTGCCCAGTATATCAAGCCAGAACACGCTATCACTTCAACCTGGATTAGCGAACGCTTTACCTCGCCCGACCTCGTCGATATCGCCAAGCCGGTCTGGACCTTTCACCAAATGGGTCAGATTCAAGCAGGCGATCCCAAACAAAATGCAGGACCAAAGTGGAGTTACCGCTATGGTCTGGTTACGCTCCCCAAACTCATCGCAGAAGAACTCACCGTCCAGGCCGAAACGCTGGTGACACGCCTGGTTCAAACACAGGCAGGTTGGGAGGTCTATGGTGAGAAAGACACCCTGCTGGGAACCTATCAGCAAGTTCTGATCACGCTACCTCTTCCTCTGGCAAGCGAACTACTTAAAAACAGCACACTGGACACCGACCTGAAGGAGCAAGCTATCTCTCAATTGAAGCAAGGTAGCTATCGTCCCCTGCTCTCTGTGACACTTGGATATCGCTTCCCACTGCGCAAAAGGCCATACTATGCCCTGGTCAATATCGACAAGAAGCATCCCATCTCCTGGCTGGCCTGGGAGCATGAGAAATCGCCCCGGCGCATCCCACCCAAAACAGGTATGTTGATTGCTCAAATGGCCCCTGGCTACAGCCGGGACCACTGGGAGACACCTGCCGAGGAGGTCTTCAGCGATGTCGGTCAACAGATTGCTGGCCTGCTTGAAGAAAAGTTTTCAGAGCCGGTCTTTACCAACCTGCAACGCTGGCGCTATGCTCTTCCTGACCAGAAAGTCGATGCCAGCGAGCTCAACGATCTAACGCGCCCGGCTGGCCTGACATTCTGCGGCGATGGCTTTGTTGGTGGGCGCGTCTCCCTGGCTTTAGAACATGGAATTGCAGTCGCTCAGGAGTTGTTGGCAAGCCCCCGATAGGACTACTTGCCTGTCCCGTTAAGAGCCCATTGCAAGGACAGTGCCCTCCTATGGTATAATAGGCAAGAAAAAGATTATCGGCTATCCCCTTCTTTCAACAGGGCCTTTGACGATTCTTCTTGATATAAAATCACATTGCTCAGAAAGAAATACTCATGAACAAGAAAGTTTTAAGCACCGTTTTGCTTTTTACAGTTTTTATCGGCTTCCTCTGGTGGGGGCTGGCAATGCTCTTATCACCGGGTAAAGATGCCGAAACGGTCGTTTACTCGATCTTGCTGCTGTGTTGCGCTGGCTACGCGCTATACTCAATTCTACTTTTGCCACGGAAAAAACTCCCTTAGTCGCTTAGGATCAACAACTTATGATAGACGAATCATCGAACGCCCTGGTGATGATACGTGTTGCGACCCTGGCAGACATTGAAACAATTGAAAAGCTCGACAATTACAGTTCCTCCCCTACCCGTGACATCCATCGGGAAATGGAGAAATATTTTGGTTCAGTCGATCCTTCTACGCATGAGCAAACAATTATTTTCCTGGCAGAAATAAATAACACGGTGGTAGGCAAAGCCGAACTGATGGTACCGCCAACTGAGGCTTCCACGCATATGGGCTATATCAAACGCGTCATTGTAGACCCCGAATATCGTAAGCACGGCCTGGCGCGCCGCTTGATGCAGCATATCATTAACTATGCCCGTTCCGAGTTGCAACTACAGGGGCTGGATCTGCATGTATGGGATGAAAACCATTCCGCTGTTAACCTCTATGAATCGCTCGGATTTCAAGTAAAGCATCGCGAACTCTACCTGCGCCTCCCCTTCTAGTCGGGGCGCATGGTGGTTTTTGGCTCTTCCTCTTCGTTTTTCCTCCTCAATTTGTGACGCATTCCAACTTCCCTTCGTTCTAAGATGCAGACCGAGAAACCATTTGGGTAGTACACACAGCTTTAGTTCTCGGTACGCCATTCAATTCACTGACTGAACACACCTGGAAAGCCAGCAGCATCGTTGCGAACACCACTTCAGCTTGGGGACTTCGAGAGCTGCCTGCTTGCAAAGCGTTCGGGAGGCGCACAAGCGCCGTTGTGAATTGTTTTTCAATGGCAAGACGCTATGATGGGAGGTTAAAGCGCACAATCCTGGAACCTTATTTTCGCCAACAGAGATGTAGTAGCAGGGAACAGCTAGAAGACATATGGCACAATGAAAAATGGTTCCCCTCCACAAAAAAGGTAGGAGACACGCGCAAATTTATGGAACAGCGATCTGTTACAACACAGACAGCGCCACAAAACGCTCAAGACACAAAATTTAATTTTCGCTGGATGCGACATTTTTTTACAGAAGATGTGACACCAGATAACCTACCGGTGGTTGAGATCCAACACCGGGCACTCTGGATCGGTCTGGCCTTTATTCTTCAGGCGCTGAATGAGATCACACCGGCTCTCTACCAACCATATATTCAGCCGGTTGGAACTTTTATCCCTTTTCTGCTCATCCTGGGTAGCCTGATTGCAATTTGGATGGGCCTGCGTCCGACAACGCACAAGCAGCGCACAACATCTTTCCGCCGACCGCCTCGAACCTGGCAGCGTTTGCTATTGATCGCGGTCCTGTTGACAACGATCGCAGGAGGCATCGAGTTCGGTCGCGCCACAATCATGCTTTTCTTGCCGCCGCAATTTTCTAATGACGGCACATCTCTTGATACCAATGCCGCCATTCTACTGTCACAGGGACGTAATCCCTATACCGATTCTAATGTCCTGGACCTGGCACGCCAATATAGCATTGAGCCAAACTGGACAACACCTTTGCGCCGTGGACAGTTCGCGGGCATGCTGCAATATCCATCAATCTCAGAGTTTCGTTCGGTTCTGGACACCGATCTCAAAACAGGCGAATCAATCGAGTTCGAGTCCCGTGTCAGTTATCCCGCGCTCTCATTTTTGACACTTATGCCTTTTGCCTGGTTAAAAACGGCCAATGTGCTCTCACTCTACCTGGCAAGCTATCTGGTGCTGGTCTTCATCGCCTGGAAAGCCGTCAGGCCCGAGATACGCCCCTGGGTGCTGCTGCTCTCAATGGCCAATGTGCCGATGTGGGCCTCAACCGTGGGCGGCAACCTGGACATTTTCTATACCCTGTTGCTGGTCGTGGCCTGGTTGACGCGTGATCGGCGAGGGATCTCGGTGCTCTTCCTGGGGCTGGCCTTTGCCTCCAAGCAGATATCCTGGTACTTCGCGCCATTCTATCTGATCATGATCTGGCGGCAGTATGGCCTGAAAGAGGCCATCCAACGGCTGGTGGTCTCAGGCGCGATCTGTCTGGCAATCAACCTGCCCTTTATCCTGTGGAACCCACAGGCCTTCCTGGCGGGCGTGATGGCACCAGTCGCGGACCCGATGTTCCCAATGGGTTCGGGACTGATTAACCTCAGCCTGATCAACCTGATTCCTTTTCTGCCCACAACGGTCTATACGGTTCTGGAAGCAGTCGCAGCGGTGTTCTGTATCGCTGCTTACTGGAAACTCGCTCCAAAACATCCGGAAGCCGCGATGTTGCTGGCGGTTCTGCCGCTCTACTTCGCCTGGCGCAGCCTCCCTTCGTACTTCTACTGCGTAGGTTTCCCGATCTTTATATTGATGGCGGCCAGAGAGGTTCCCAGAAAACAGACCAAAACTGTCCCAGGGAGACAGAATATCACCACCTTGCCTATCAATACCCGGTCGTTGCTGCCCACGCCTCAGTTGCCGGTGGCAGTCAGCATCCAGGCCAAACCATTGCCATTCTCATCCCTGCATAACCTCGCAAGAGGAGGCCGCTGGTTGCAGCCGGTCAAACAATCCTTGCAGGTGGATGATCCCGCCTGGGCCTGCATGGCAAACGAGGAGACGGCCATCCAAACCACCTGATCCTGGCCATTCTTTCATCATAGCGCAAAGCGAGGGGCAATCCAGTATGTGTGGATTGCCCCTCATTTTTTGTAAAGGCTTTTTATTTGAAGTTCCAAAAAACAATTGACCCGGCTCACAGGTTGTTCCCCATGA
>DASSXK010000142.1:0-6805 GCA_035703945.1 Ktedonobacteraceae bacterium
GCTGGATGGGTAAAGGCGTGTTCAAGGATGCGCGTGCAGGCTTGCAGATCATCAATCGTCTCAAACAGAGGCACAATTGGCAGGCCAATCAAACCCGCCTCTTTACATAAGAATTGTACTTCCAGCAGGTCGCTAAGCGAGCGGGTCATGCTGATAATGTAGCAAGTGACGGCTTTTTGTCCAAACTCATTGCGGGCTTGACGAATAGCGTCAAAGGTTGCCAGCACGTGTGTAGTCTCTGGTCGAAGCTGGAGGTTTTGGCGCGGGAAGATGCGTGGGTCCTGGATTAAATTACCCAGTAGCTCAATCCGTGCCTCTTCGTCTAGTTGCTGATAATCTTTTTGGAGCAGACCAGTCACGGAAAGTAGGTCTGCAATGGCTGCGGCGTGGCGTTCGCTATGTTGGCGCACGTCCAGGGCGGCGAAGTGGAAACCAAAAACCTGGACCTGCCTCAGCAGTGTATTGACTTTTTCCTGTACCAGAGCACGTTCTCCGCCATTCAGCAGGCTATCGCGTAGCAGAGCCAGATCGTGCAAAAGTTCCGCCGGTTGTTGATATGCTACATTGGCATCGGTTGTTGGGGAAAGTGTGGACTCCAGGCGTTTCCACATAAAGGAAAGCTTGCGGCGATATGGTTCATCAGCGGTCTGGGGTCCCAACTCGCGGTCATACTCCGGCAGGAGGGCCGCATCGTGCTCAAGCGAGGTCGCCAGGGCCGGAGTGATGGTGCAGAATTCGAGGGATTGTGAGCAGTCCTGAGCCAGCTTTTCGATCGATGTTCGATAGTGCTCAATCACATGTGTGCGTTGCAGGCGCAGTGCTTCAAGCAGTGTTCCAGGCCGAACGGAAGGATTGCCATCCTGGTCGCCTCCAATCCAGGAGCCGATGCGCAGGAATGGTGGAACATACAGCCTGGCATCTGGATAAGCCCTTTGCAGATGATCCTCTAACTCGGCATACAGATCTGGCAAGGCCGTGTAGAGTACCTCATCCAGATAATAGGTGCCCATCTTGACCTCGTCAAGCAGCTCGGGGCGCACATGACGGACGGCGTTTGTGTGCCAGAGGAGTGAGATCAGGCTTTCGAGCTTACGTTGCCAGTGGGCTTGCTGACGGGGAGTCATTGCCAAGGCGGCGTCCTGCTTTTCCAGTAGATCGTCAACCTCACGCGCTTTTGTAATCAGGCTGCGGCGTGTGGCTTCGGTTGGATGGGCTGTGAAAACAAGTTCAATTGAGAGTTGATCAAGCAACTGCTGAACCTGTTCACTGGATAAGTCGGCACGTTTGAATTGCTCAACCAGCGCACCCAGCGAGCCTTTGCGCCGGGGAGCCTGGGTATCCAGCTCATGAGCGTGATTGCGCCGAATCCGGTGATGTTGCTCGGCTGTATTTACAAGGTGGAAGTAGACGGTGAATGCGCGAATGACATCAATGGCGGTATCTAGATCGCTCTCTTCGACAATCTGAGTGATTTCCTGATCAAGTTCAGTGATCTTATGAGCGAGTATACTGGCATTTTCAGGATCGGCTTGCAAGCTGGCGCGATTATATTCACGCAGCCGAATGCAGCTCTGCCGAAGCTGTTCGACGATCTGGAAAACTTCCAGCCCGTCATGCTGCTGTACCGCCTTGCCCAGAAAATCTCCAAGCAAGCGGATGTCACGACGTAACGGCGCATCTTTGTCCGTACGCTTTTCGTGTTCTGGCATACGTTTTTTCCTTAGATCTCAGATTTTGCATGGCCTGAAGCGGCATGTGAAGCCCCTCTTTTTGATTTTATCATATTCCTTGCACTAAAAGGTACGTAGCTGGCAACACCTAAAGCAACTGTTTTTACTTTATGGTACATATTGCACAAATATAGCAGCCTTGCTTGAGATTTATCAATGTTTATATTTGTAAAACCCCCTGATCTGATTTTTTAATGGACTGAACACGAGGTTATTTGTGCAAATAGCACAAAAATATACGGTGTAATTTAACATAATTGTCTCTATCTTCTGGCCAGGAAAGTTTCTATACTTAGAAAGAAGCGGAGAACACATGTGAAACGTAAATAACGAACGCGATGGTATTTGTAATCCTTGCCGATCTATCCATCAGGCAAGTACCTGAGACCGGAATGAAGAGATGTTTTTCCGTCGGATTTCTGGGAGCTGGTTTCCAGCATTCTTAAGAGAATGGGGCAATACAAATGGCAGTGAAATTAATTGAGATTGGATATGCCGCTTTACGTTGCGGCGATGTAGAAGGCGCAATGCGCAATTTTGAACAGGCCTTACATTCAATGCCAGATTCTCCACAACCACACCTGGGACTGGCGATTGCCTTACTTGAGCAGGGTTCTGACTCCGAGGCGAGCCAGGAACTGAAAGCGGCCCTGGAGATTGATCCTGATTATGCAATTGCCCATGCCTACCTGGGGATCGAGCTGTTGAAGTTGCAGGAGTTTGAGGCTGCCGAAGAAGAACTGGAAAAAGCTGTACGGACCGCCCCAACCAATCTGCTCGTCCTTGTAAAATTCGCGGAATATTACTATCGCCTTGGTTATTTCCCGCGTTCAATCATGATCCTTGAACAGGCGTTAAAACTGCCCTATTGTGCAAACGAATATGTCGTAGGTCAGGCCAGGCAGTTGCAGGCCCAGGCTCGCCAGAAATGCCGAGGGATGATCGTTCGCGAAACTCCTGACTTCCGCTACTGGTTATGCCTGGCTTCTCATTTGAAAGGGTATCGGGAAACTGCTCCCGCTATTCCTCTCGCCAGCTAAATCCCTGTGGGAGAGTATGTAGGTGGCTGCATTATCAAGATTATATCAGCCTTTACTGGCTCTCCTTGTGTTGGGAGGGATGAAAGCGAATTGGGGTCTCTTCGCTTTCATCCCTTTTTTTGTAATTTATCCTTTGCGTAAACCCGTCAACCCTGTCAGAATTGTAAACAGAATGCACCCGGCGAACCCCACTGCGATACATCCGAACATGGCCTGTGCTCCGATTAAGGCCAATACAATTCCCCCGCAAGCCGATCCCAATGCTTCGCAACCATAGGTAACATTGCGAAATGCACTATTCACTCGTCCCTGCAAATCATCCGGCGTTAGCAGCAACCGATAGGAAACCACCGCCACGCCATAGCCCGGCCAGGTAAAGCTAATCAAGAATTTACCCACGAGTAGTAGCGCGGGCCAGGGTGCAAAGGCCAGAAGCGCTGTCGCACCGCACCAGGCGATGACCGAGCCTAAAAGGATCGGCCCATACTGAAAGTGTTTATGCAGCCAGGGGGCGATAAAGCTGCTGAGTAGCCCACCAATGCCTCCTGCACTCAGAATCAGACCAATGAACTGCACGCTGAGATGAAGTCTGCTCTGCGCCAGTACGATCAGCGCCAGGTCCACCGAGCTAAGCAGAAAATTGACAATTGCGGTCAATCCGGCCAGCAGGCGCAGATCGTGTTGCTTCCAGAGAAAGCGTAAGCCCTCGGCGATGCCCCCGAGCAAGCTGGTCGGCTGCCTGCTTTTAACCCGCTCCACTTGAAACGAGACGCGCATCCCCAGCAGCGTAAAAACCGATGCCAGGTATGAGAGACTATCGACAATATAGGCCAGAATTGCTCCGATCGTGATTATTGGCACCAGCCCGATAATAAATGCACTCAGACCAGGACCCAGCAGCGTTCCCAGATATTCCGTTGTCGTATCGAGCGCGTAAGCCTGTGGCAGGTGACTCCTGTCAACAACCTGGGGAAGCGCCGAGATTTGCGAGAGCGTGAAAAGCACGTAAGCCGTGCCCTCAATAAATGCCACAAGGTAGAGGTGGATCAGGGTCAGGTGTCCTAATACAAAGGCCAGTGGAACCGTTCCCAGCGCCAGCCAGCGCAGCAGGTCGCAGTAAATCATGGTTTTCTTACGATCCCAGCGATCGACCAGCGACCCCGCAGGTAGACTGACCAGCAGATATGGAACCTGACGTGTGGCCGCCAGAAATCCCGCCAGCGCGGGAGAATGTGTCAGTGCCAGCACCAGCAAAGGCAGCGCCAGGGCTGAGATATTTGTGCCCAGCGTGGAAACTGTCTGCCCGCTCCAGAGCAGCAAAAAATCGCGGTTGCGCCATAACGAACGCACCGGATGTGATGGAATCTGATTGTTTTCTGGTGATGTTCCCGTAGAGTGCATATCAATGCTCCTTCCAAAATCAGGCTTTTCAAGCTTGAAAAAGATCCCCGGCCGAAGCAAAGGCGGGAGGAGCGCGAGCACGATAAATTGCGCCTTGAATCTCTGGCGCGATCGCAGATATATGCCGGTCAATAGAACCCGGCCGGAACCAGAAGATGCTAACTTAGCAACGAAAGTCTCACAGTTGCTCCTAAATAGTGGTTGGAGTGGGGTTGGACTGGGTTCCAGGGTTGTGCCCTGACCATTCCCTCTCCTTGCCGCCGCAGGCGGCCCTATTTCAATCAAGATTGACAGACTATCAGTATAGTAGAGAACCAGATGGAATGTCAAAATACTAAATTTGTTCGCTTATACGTGCGAAAAACTTTATGTAATATATTGATTAAATAGCTTGAAATGCTGAGAAGTGTCAATTATAATGGAAATGCATTGACGTGGATACATGCCAAAACTACGTAGATGTTCAGGGCGATACGCTTTTTACCAGCAACCGGTAGATTTTTTATAAAGTGTTTGTAGGGTACCAGGTGAAGAATTATGAGTGAGCAGAAGGAAGATTCCTTTATTTCTCCCGCTCCGTCAAATGCCAGTGGCTTGTCTTCTCAAGCCAAACAAGCTATCGGCTCGGTCGCAGCGCAGGCGGTAGCAGGTTCCAGTCAAACGGTTACAACTGGTGGTAATATCAGTGCTGATACCATCAATGCCACAAATGTTGTCAGTGGAAATCAAATTTTTCAGGTTTTCATGCCTGAAAAAACTGAACATATTCGTGATCTCACCAGCTTTCCTCCTGATACCGATCCAGAAGAGATCTACCAGCGTGAACGTGCTGTCGAACAACTATACCAGATGCTGATGCGGCCAAAAACAACTGCCGTGGCTCTGACAGGTATCGGAGGCGTTGGTAAATCTACGCTTGCTGCCGTGACATTTCATCACCTGGAGAAGATACGCCTTGCCAACAAGGGCATGTTTAAGGGTGAATCGCTCTGGTTGATGATTGATGAAAATGTCACGCTTGCTGAAATTATCGATCCTGTTTTTAAGACCTTGAAGCGGCCCTTCTATGGACATAAGGCCTCCCCTGCTAATCAAGTGAAGCAGTTCATCGAGGCTTTGAAGGGGACGGACCAGCCGACCCTGATTGTACTTGATCAGTTTGAGTCTGTGCTGAATCCTGAAACGGGCCATGCCATTGAGAATCGTCCTGGTATCAATGAGCTGCTTGATTGCCTGAACGAGCATACCTGCAATTGCCGAATTTTGCTTACCAGTCGTTCTTTGCCGAAGGGGCTGCGTTTCCGGCGTTCAAATCATATGCTTGAATTCCTCCAGAACGGCCTGACGCCAGAAGAAGGGGCGGAGCTTTTACGGCTAAGCGGTGTGGAAGCTTCGGATGAATTGCTACAAAAGGCTGTTGTACGCTGCGACGGACATGTCCTCTCGCTTAACCTTCTGGCCTTGCTTTTGTATGATAACAATTACACGTTGGATGAGCTGCTCAATAATCCGATCCACGAGGCCCTGTGGGATGTGGATATTGGGCGAAATCTGCTTGATAAAGTTTACGAAACGCAGTTAAATCCTGAACAACGTCAATTGCTGCTGGCCTTTTCGATTTTTCGGGAGCCGGTCCCTCTGAATGCTGTGCTGGCGGTGTTGGAGGAGAAGCCGGCGGACCCACTTCAGATGAAATATCTTGAAGCCTCCAAACTGTTACGTAACCAGCATCTGCTTCAAGCGATCTCTAAAGGCACATTTTATCTCCATGTGATTCTCGTTGAGTACTTGAAGAAGCGTTTTCAGCACCACGCCGATGCTGAAATTATGGCTTCATCTGAAGTTGCGCATGCTAGAGCTGCTCGCTATTATCTCCGTGAAGCTCAGAGCAAGGAGCCAACGAAGGATAAGCGGCGAGGACTCGGTGATTTCTTGTTTCAGTTAGAGGCCGCCTGGCATTTCTGTAAAGCGAAAGAGTGGCAAAAGGCCTATGACCTGATGTGGGATGATAAACTCTTTCGCGATCTGATGACCTTTGGTGGGTACGTTCAACTGGTTGAGTTATGCCAACTTTTACTTCCTTCCGCCGAATGGCAGCCAAGCTTGTTACAATCGGAATATATTTTTAGCTATATGGCGTTGGCATATGAAGAACTTGGCGATAAAGAAAAAGCCCATCACTTTCATCTTGAAGATCTTCGTGTGTCCAGGGCGTCAGGAAATCAGAAAGGGATTGCTGTCACGCTTGGTGATCTGGGACGTTTTTATCAACGGACCGAACAATATGAAGAGGCGCTGACGCATTTTCAGCAAGCCCTGGAACTGGCGCGTACGGTGACTGAGAAACATCCAGAGGTTGAATGTAACACGCTGAGTATGCTTGGTGACTTCTATGTGCAGGTTGGTGATTATGAAGCCGCCAGGGAGCATCTTCTACTTGCGGTCACGATTTATCAATCCCAGCACAATATTCGCGGTGAAGGACGGGCATTGACCAAGCTGGGCGAGGTCTATCAGCGGCAACGAAAGTTTGAGCTATCTCTCTCCAGCCTGGAAAGGGCCCTGGAGATTGCTCGCACGGCCAACGACTTGCGTGGAATTGGCTGGGTGCTTCATAACAAAGGTGTCACCTTG
>DASSXK010000146.1:0-2539 GCA_035703945.1 Ktedonobacteraceae bacterium
GATACTCTCTTTCCTGTTCAGTATGAATGTTCAGAAAAAGGTATGCTAGACTGAGGGAGCGCCCATATCATTCATTGTCACAAACAGAAAGCTTCTGGATGGCGGAATGCTCCAGAAGCTTTCTGGTCTATTTTGTAGATATTCCTTCGACACTTCGACACTTCGACGGTTTCAGGTGGAGTGGCTTATCAAGCTGATTTGCAACTGTCGAAGTGGATTTGACGTTTGGCAACTGTCGAAAGCACAAAAAAGCTCGAACCACTGAGAGATTCGAGCTTTTTTCTTGTGTAACAATGATCAATCCGCATTCAGCCAGGCGGTGATATCCTCGCGGTTCAAGAAATCCCGCAAGAGCCGCGCTTCCTCCATGGACAGCTCAATCTGCTCGCTCGGATTCATGTTGGGATTCTTGCGCTGGCGGAAGCTGGCCAGGGTCAGCGTTGGCTCTGGTGGCACGTCGCCAGATGCAGCCAGGAAGTGATTGAGCACGATTTCGACCTTGTGACCATCCAGGCGCTGGTAATGGATAGCGTCCTCCAGGCTGTTTTGATAGAAACGCACCGAATCAGGATGGATGTGCTGACTATCAGGTGAGAGCAAATAGAGTGGCATGTTACTGTCCTTTCTCGGCTTGTGCAAGCAGCTCATACTCGCGGTCAATCAACTGGCAGGCTTCTTCGCTGGTCAGTTCACCCTTAGCTGCAGCGTCATTGACCGCGCGCAAGAAATCCGCTTCTTCGTCAAGGGAGAGCTGCTCAATGAGGACCAAACAGACTTCAATCACGGTAGTGTTCATGTTTTAGTGTCCTTTCTGTTCAGGATAGAGCTGGTCAGAAGAAAAATGGTCGCCGCTCGCGAGATGGGCAACACCATCACGGGTGAGGCAGAACAAGATTGGACTGATCCCTTCCTTGCCTGTTTGTGGGGTGAATTCCGCCAGCCAGAACGTTGCTGGTTGACCATAGTGTTGTGTCGCGCCGTGAAAGTGCAGGTGATGCACACGCTGGTCAGGAAAGACGGCGCTGTGGAATTTGGGGTCAAGGGTATCATTCCAATGCTCCATAAAGGTGTTGATGGCTTGAGCTGCTGTGCGTGCCTGCGTGAGAAGCGATGGAGAGCCCGAGGCCAGCGAAGAAGAGAGTGGATGGGCCATGGGTGATGTCCTTTCTTTCGTAAGAGTAGGCCGGGGAATGGAGCGGCCCGGCCTACTCTGGAGATCTATTTCTGAAGGTCTGGATACTCGATTTTCAAAATCTCCAAGGGGTAAACCCGCGCGTTCATGGCACGCTTGACAATCTTTGCGCGCTCTTTGCGTGTGAGGCTGTTCCAAAGCAGGACATAGGGATTCATCAGGGGGTATCCTTTCTCTCCCCCTGCTCGGCCAGGCCGAGCAGGGGGAGCATGAGCATTACTTCAGGAAGCTGAAGCCAGCGGGACGACTGAGTTCAGCCACGCGCTTTTTCGGCTCAGGGCGAACACTGGGGGACGTGGCTGCCTGCTCTGCCTGCTTCACAATGCGCTCGGCTTCGGCGACGGCTTGCGCTTTTTCGGCTTCGATCGCGTTGTGCGCAGCCACCAGCTCACGAACGGCTTTGACATGGCAGCACAGCGTTCCATGCTGGCCAGCGTAGCAATTACACACATAAACTGGCTCACCAGCCACCTGATAGCAATGGACGCAGTAGTAATCATTGGTGGAATTCGACTTCACGCCGAAACCGAGGAATTTACCAGTAGTTTTGTCGGTGACACGGACGATGGTGGCTGCGTTGATCAGCGCTTTTGCGGTTTTCGTTGCCATGTGGTTTACTCTCCTTGTAGGTCGGCCCTTCGCTTTACCAGAGGTCAGGGGCTTCCCTCAATTGTAAGGCGGTTCAGATTTCTCAGATCTGGGCCGCTTTCGCGTTCTCTGTAGAGGCGGTTCCTCTCACTGGTCTAATCATATCATGATATCGTGATATTGTCAAGAGGTTAACAAGCAATTTGACAAAGTAGTGAAAATCTGCTATCATGTGTACATGATCCGCTGTTAGATTAGCGGAAGGCGAGAGGAGATTGAGCTTGATAAAATTAAGAATCAAAGAGCTTGCCCAGGAAAAGGGGTTAAAGCAATATGAATTAGCTGAAAAAAGTGGCGTCACTCCCCAACTTCTTAGTCGTTATTGGAACAATAACATGCAGAGAGTTTCCCTTGAGCATCTTGATTTAATTGCAAAAGTGCTCGGAGTGAAGGCTGGGGATCTGATTGTTTCAGATGAGGATTTGGCTGCCTAGCCCCTGGCTGGCGGTTTGCTCGTTTCTCAGGCCAGCTTACTACCAGCCACAGCTAGTCAAAAAGTAGTATAGCAGATTCACTTGACTTTTTCGACACGTTTTCGACGATTCTTTTTGCGTTTATGAAACCGCCTGACCTATCAGTAGGAGAACAGGTTGTCGCTGATTTATTTTATATTCCAGAGATACGTCTATCTTTAACAGTTGCAGACCTTTTTGGGAGGTTCGCAAAATTTGTAGACCTCTGAAAGAGGTCTACAAATTT
>DASSXK010000158.1:0-3008 GCA_035703945.1 Ktedonobacteraceae bacterium
CAACGCCGACGCCGACCCCGGCACCATCCCAAAATCCGACGCCGACGCCAACTCCTGGACCATCAGGCAATCTCCAGCATTAAAGCCCACCTGGCTAAATTGCTTGTTGATAGTAATGAAAATAAGCAGCCAGCTTTCTGATTTGGAAGCTGGCTGCTTTTAATTAGCCATTCGCTTCACTGACTGAACGCGCTTGAGAAGCCAGCAGTAGTGTTGCCCGAAGTGATCCAGGCTGAAGCGTTCCAATGCTGCCTGCTTGCTAAGCGTTCAGTAGGCGCGGGAGCGCCGTTGCGAAGTGTCTTGTAATAGCTGGCTGAAAAGAAGTAAAACCCAAAAATCACAACCCTATCGCTCTATTGCTCGTATATAGGGCATAAACGCAGTTATTTCTTGTTATCAAGCTAATAAAGGAGCCAGCTACTATGTCTCAACAGGACCTGGAGATGAATGTTCCGCGCGAAAATCTTGAACATACTACTTACGGGAACTACGGATCAGTTCCGCCTCAACAGCCATCGCAGCAGCCCTATTCGATTGGCGTTGGCATGTATAGCCCTCCAGCCGGGCAGAAGCTTACAGCAGGAGATTGGCATCCCTCCTCAAGCCAGCGTCTTGCCCTGGGGATTGTCTCGATAATTGCCTTTTTCGGGGTCTTTCTGGTTTCCCTGGCGGCTGCGGCCGGCATGGGTAGCCAGGGCCATGCCTTCGGAGACCTGATCCTCTTGCTGGGACTGTTTTTTTCGTTCGTTGTGGTGATTGTGATTAACGCGCTCTATAATCGCAGGCCATGAACTAAATTCGGATGTATCCATTTGGAAAGGTCACGGCCAGTGAGAGTGTGAGACATTCCTGCTGGCCGTGACGTCTTTATTGATAGCAGGTTCGGCTATCTCTCTTGCGATGCTTGTGCAAACATGTTACCCTTCCTGAGATGACAAAGGATGCTTGTTGTTCAAGTTTCCAGGCTTTTCAGAAAGAAGCGCCTGCATTGGAGGCATGAGCAGCATTATAAGGAGCGAATTCAATGGATCAGAGCGGACGCCCTGTAGCACTGGTGACTGGCGGCTCTCGTGGAATTGGGGCTGTAACCGCCGTTGCGTTAGCCGAACGCGGCTATGATGTCGTGATTACCTATCGCAATAAAGTTGCGCGTGCGGAAGAGATCGTATCCCAACTGAAGGAGCGGAATGTGCGGGGATTGGGGGTAAAATGTAATATTACTCGTCCAAACGAGGTCGAAGATCTATTTTCACTACTTCAGACCTGGGGAGGACATTTAAAACTTCTTATTCTCAATGCTTCAGGCGGCCTGGAGCGGGACCTGCTGGAGAGCGATCCAGATTATCCCTTGCATATCAATCGTGATGCCCAGGTAAATTTGTTGGAAAAGGCTACTCCACTCATGTCAGCCGGGGGAACCGTCGTGTTTGTAACCAGCCACTGGGCTCACCTGTATGGACAGGTTGAGCAGCTACCAGCGTATGGACAGGTCGCGGAATCCAAGCATGCCGGTGAGCAGGCTCTGCGTGCCCACGAGCAGGAGATGAATGCCAAAGGGATTCGCCTGATAATTGTGACCGGCGACCTGGTTGATGGCACGATTACCCCGAAATTGCTGGAGCGTGGAGCGCCTGAGCGTATTGCCCAGTGGCGCAATACTCCCCAACCTCTCCCAACTGCTGAAGAGATGGGTGGCGCGGTCGCACAGGTCGCGACCGATGCGAACCTGCGTAGCGGCCAGACCATCGTCGTCGGACGCTCGCTGGAATCGCTGCGTTCATCGTAACCAGCCATTCTATGACGGCAGCGTAGTTCGTCGCCGATTTTCTGGGTATCATACCAGGAATCCTGTTCCAAATGCGGACTGCCCTGCCTAAATCATGAAATAAATAAAGCGGGCAGACCATATTTTTATATACGGTTTGCTCGCTTTATTTATGAAGCTCCAGGCGAAAGGTTAGCGAGGTTTTCTGACTACCAGGGTATGCGCAACTCGATCGCCGAGTCGCTGTTTGAGCGGAGAGGTCCAGATAAGAATTGCCCCAACAATGTAAGCAAAGGGCAGGGCATCGATAATGCGGAGCAGGTTGCGAATGATGGATTCTGTCCAGCTAATCGGTGCTCCATCCTGTCGCACCACGCGAAGCCCCATGATCATCTTTCCAAGTGTCGCGGATGAGGTTGCTTCCATCACAATGAAGTAGAGGATCGCAAGCAGTCCTGTCACGCTGCCCGAAATGGCCGCGCGGTCTACCCCAAGGATACCATTCAGAATGCCCGCAATTACTCCAATGATGATACCATCAAGAATTATTGCTACAAATCTTCGTCCAACTCCGACAACAGGCATGCTATATGCCTGTTGTTGCTGCTGAAATGGTTGTTGTGCCTGATATTGCATCTAAAACCTCCTCGTTTTTTTGATATAGGAAACCAACTTAAACAGTACTCTCTTATTAATATACTGATCTCGCAAATATTCATACTCCCTTCAATTTGCCGCCTACTTGCGAAGTGTTCAGGAGGTGCGAGAGCGCCGTTGCGAAGTGCCTTGTCATGGCATACTACATCATAAAGATTTGTACGGAAATTTAGTTTAAATAGTTCAATTTAAATAACTTTTGCTAGATTGAATATCTAGAAGAGCAGCCTGCGAATACGGTGGGGGGAGATAGGAGAGGAGAAATAAAGCGGGAGTGATTACTATTTAAAATAAGTTGTAACCACTCCCGGAACATCTGACTAATAAATGTCAGGTGTTTGCGGCGATGATGAGTTCTTAGCGACTGCGAATGACCACTGTGTGTGCAACTTTGTCGCCGAGGCGTTGTTTGAGAGGGTTGGTCGAGACAATAATTGCGCCCACGATATAGGCAAATGGAAGAACATCAATGATGCGCAGGAGATTACGGATGAGGGATTCTGTCCAGCTAATCGGACCTCCATCCTGGCGCACTACACGAAGACCCATGACCATTTTACCAACACTTGCTCCACGTGTTGCTTCC
>DASSXK010000211.1:0-11772 GCA_035703945.1 Ktedonobacteraceae bacterium
GCGGTTATCCTGATAGGTGGGGCGCGAGCTGTGCTGATGCAACTGGCTCATCCGCTGGTGGCACTGGGGGTGAGCATGCATAGTAACTATTTGAGTGATCCCTTTGGCCGCTCTGATCGCACATTTATGCTTGGGCAGAAACTCACCTTTGGCACTCTCCCCAAAGCGAAAAACGCAGCCCAGACCATCAATAAACTCCATCGCCATGTCGAAGGCTCGCTGCCCTTTGACGTCGGGCGCTACCGTCAGGGAACCAGCTACCACGCACGCGATCAAAAGCTGCTGCTTTGGGTGCATGCAACCCTGGTGGATACGGTGTTGAGGATGTATCCGCTCTTCATTGGTCCGATCAGCGAGGAGGACCAGGAGCACTATTACCAGGAATCCAAAGGAATGGTTCGCCATCTTGGACTCTCGCCCACGCAGATGCCAGGCACCATTCACGATCTACAGGCTTATGTCGATGAGATGGTTTACGGCAATCACCTTGCCGCAACCGCCCAGGCGCGGCAGATTGCACGGGTGGTTCTGTTTCCACCGCTTCCAACGGTACTCAAGCCGCTTCTGCATCTCAATCTTGCCATCACGACCTCCATCTTGCCAGAGCCAGTACGTGAGATTTATGGATTAGAGTGGCATCAATCGCAAAAATTACTCTTCGCGGCCTCGGCAGGCTGCGCCCGGCAGATCATCCCCAAACTCCCCACTACCTTGCGCGAGCTGCCAATAACCCGTAAGCTAAAAAATGAGGCCATCCTTGTCGCTACCAACAAGGCTGCGATCAGTGAGAGACCGCACCCGATGCAAAGAAGATAAGCACAATCACCAGGCTCACGATCAGCGCGATCGCGACCCGCAATAAGATGTTAGAAAACTGATGGGCAATGCTTTGCTGATGAGATTTAGGTTCGCTCACGCTATTGATTGACAACCCACACACCTCCATATCCTTTATGAAAGATCCTTCCCGTAGGACGGAAAGGATCGGCAATTTTAGTCCCATCTATATAACGCGATCAGGGAAAAAACCTAACTCATCTTTTTATAAGCAATTACTATCTGGTAGCCGGGCGGCATTGGGGACATTCACAGATAGCAAGCAGCTTCTCATAGGTATAGATACCGGTTTTATGTCCATCCTCCCAGACAGGAGTCAGTCCATAACGACCAACCGGCTCGATATTGATCAACGTTTTCTCTTCTTCACTAAAGCTCTTTTTGCTGGCCAACATGCCGGGCAGGCCGCCTTCACCAGAGCACCAGGCGCAAGGACATTCCCAGCGGAGCGCCTCCCAGTTATGCAGGCTTTCATGCCCGTCGCTCCAGGTTAAAATCAATTGTTTGTTTTCCTCGTCCAATAAAAATGAAATTGGCGAGGCATCAGTCCTCTGAGACATATAACAGCTCCTTCAGAAAAGGATTTCTGAATAATGACGAATGTCGCCTCCTGAGGCGAACGTGTAAATGATCTGGGAAACCCCCAAAACGTCTGCCAGGAATCAACCCTCCTGGAACTTACCCTCCATTATACTACTGCCCGCACAGATTGAGCTATTGAAAGACCCTTCGCAACGATGCTCTCGCGCCGACGAAGCGCTTTCTATTCGGGGATCTCTGGAACACTTCAGCTTTGATCGTTTCTGGCACGGTTCGTCCTGGCTTCTCAAGCGCGTTCAGTCAGCGAAGTGCATAGCTTGCTAGCAACATCATGCTTGATCAAGAACGGCCCGGGCCGCATATCGTCCTCGCAATGCCGGAGGCAGCAGACCCGCCAGCGCCAGCATAATCTTTTCCGCGTACACCCGCTCCTGACCCTTATCGGCAAGATCGTCTGCATTAGAAGCCAACGCAAATGCCTGACCGAAACGCACCTGCAAGCGACCATCCTCCTCCCAGACAGCGGCAGGCACAAGCGGAATACCCATGCCTGAGATAGCCGCCAGGGCGCGTCCGCTCCCAGGAACAGGCTCGACCAGGCCCGCCGCCGTGCCCTCATCCCCTTCGGGCATCATAATCAGGCAGACCGGCGGCTGGGAGCGACGGCGCAACACACGCATCAAGTGCAGCAGCGCATAACGCTGGCGACGTTCATCCCGCACTCCGATCACCCCAGGAGTGACCCGCTGAAGCCCCCAGACAGTCGCCACGCGTTCAAAGATCCAATGCGTCCCCGGAACCTCGAAGCGACCAACCCGCGCCCGATCCGTCGTCACAAACTGAATCTCGACGTCGCGCTGGCTCGTGACAGCCTCAATCAAGGCCGCTCCACTCCAACCAATCCAGAGACCCGGCCGCTGATAGTGATTCGCCAGCAAGACAAACGATCCTTCGGGCGGCAGATGCTCCAAGCCGCTGACCTGGGGAGCCAAAGGCATCGAATGGATCGCCAACGCAGAATCCTCTACAATCGAGCGGGGAGTTTTGAAGAGCATCGCCTGGCCCATCTCCAGAATCCAGCGGCGCGGGAATTGATAGCGAGGCTGCTTTGGCATAGCGCCACGATAGCTGCGACCCTTCCAGGCCAGCTTGCGACCGGTCAGCACGCGCAGCATTGATCCCAGCGCGATCCCCAGAAAGGTCACGGAAGCCAGGGGAGTCAAAAACAGGTAGCCCCGAGGCACCTTGAAGCGCCGATACCAGGACAACGCCCCACCAAGTTGCGCCAGATAGGCCAGCATCGCCAGGCGAATCCGCCAGGGCGAACGTCGGAGCACGCCATCGACAAACAGCCAGGGCACAGCCGCCGCCAGCCAGGTACTCAGCGCGGTCTGCATACCTGTCCACCATGATCTCGATAAGAAGAGATAGGCGTTCTTGCCAAATCCCTCAGCAAGCTCGCTGAGTTGCGTATACATCCGCACGCTCAAGACAGCCTCGCCACGTGCCACAAAGGGAACGGCTCCGACCCTTTTGAGCGAATCGGCCAGCGAAATATCATCTGTAATACTGGCGCGATTCGCCGCATGACCCCCAACACTGCGATACACGGCGTCCTTTATCAAGAAATACTGTCCATTTGCCAGGGCGGGACCACGCTCAGCATGCACTGTGCGAGCCTGAATACCGACAAAATAGTTCTGGTAGGCAAAGGGCAGCAACAGACGTTCCCAGAAGCTCTCACAGCGCTGCTGAGCAAAAAGTGAAAGCACCTCAAGCTGCTGCTCCAGCGCAAAAGCCAGCGTCGAGCGCAGAGCCAGCGGCCGTAACTGCGTGTCCGCGTCCACAAAAAGCAACCAGGGATAAACACTGGCCTCGGCCCCCAACCAGCAGGCGCGGTTCTTGCCGGTCCAACCCTCCGGTGGTCCAGACGTTTGCAGCAAGCGAACACCTTGCGATGAGAACGCACGCACTATATCGGCAGTTCCATCGGTTGAATCATCATCTACCACAATCACTTCATACAACGGATAGCTCTGTTGCACCAATGAGGAAAGCAAGCCGCGCAGATTGCGTTCTTCGTTGCGAGCAGGCACAATAACCGAAACGCCCGGCCAGGAGGGCGCAAAAGGCGGATCATTCTCTGTATACAGAGACAATTCGGGAAAAGAGCGGTAATGTTGCTCCGCCCGCCAGCCGTTGAAAAGCTGGCCAAACCCCACCAACAGCGGCCAGGCACGCTCCCGCCATCGCCCCATGCGGCGTTTATTGTTGACATCGTCTCGTCTCATCGCTGCACCTCAACTGTATGTAAACCACTTGAACCGGCGGGATAGACCTGACGGGCCTGCCCATCCTGGAACTGTCCCGAGCGATCCAGCATGCGAGCCGTAATTTTAAACCGTGAAGCAGATGTCGTCACCAGCACGCGCCACTGCACCCAGGTAAAAGGAGAAAGGGCGGGCGTATGCAGCTCGGCCGTGAGCCATGTTCCACCATCAAGCTGGACCTCGACTCCAGACACGCCCTGCAAGCCTCCAAAGGCCACGCCCGCCACCAGCACATGTTGACTATCGACAATCCGAGCAACATCAATTCGAGCTACCGGGTGGGTTTTTTCGGCTGTCCAGCCGTTTTTCTCCCAGTAGCCACCCGGTGAAGCCGCTTGCAACTCAATACGCTGGAGCCATTTGACATTCCTGAAGCCGTACCAACCCGGCAGCAGAGCACGAACGGGTGCACCATGCGATTGCGTCAGGGTCGCACCATTCATGGCATAAATCAGCAGCGACGAATCAGGCGACAGCGCCGCCAGGGGCAGGGGTTCATCAAAATCATCCAGCGCGTGAAAGACCAGCGTTTCGGCTCCCGGCAACGGTTGCGCCAGCTTCAAGACCTCCGCAATCAGTACACCGGACCAGAGGGCCGTACTCATCAAATGTCCATCGACGGGATTATCGACGCAGCGCATCGTGGCGTAGAGATCGGTGCGTGGCATCCCCAGCAATTGCTCAAACGAAAGCATCAACGGATTGCGCACCAGCCCGGTGATTTGCAGGCTCCAGTTCTCCGCCAGTTGCGCAGGCTCGGTCACATTCTTGCTATTAATGTAGAATTGCGGTATCGGCGAAACCTCCGGCTCCTCGCCAGGGACTGGAAATCCAGTTTTCCTGGCCCCAGGTGCTCGAAACGGAAACAACTGCCGCACCTGATCACCAAGTCCAAAAGCCTGCACCGCCAGCGTACTCCAAAATGCATAGCTCGACAGAGCGACCAGGCTGCCAATCACCAGAGGAGCGCCAGCCAGCGTCCGTAGCGCCTTGCGACGACCAGCCACAGCCGGGCGCGGACGATGCCTGCCCCGTATCCAGAGCAACAGCGGCACAAATAAAATGCTGGCCAAGAGCGCGGACATGGCACTGATCAGCGTGTTAGCCCGCGTTGCTAGAAGCAGGCCGCTTCCCAGCGTTCCCAATCCAACAAGCAGCCAGCGAAACTGGCGCTGTTTGGAGGAGATCGTAGCGAGCAGGGGCGGGGCACACAAACCAAGCAGGCCACCCACCGGCAGCGCCAGGCCAACGGCCCCAAACAGAGCCACAGGGCGGGCCAGCGGACCAAGCAGGTTCAGGAGCAGGTGCGCCAGCGAAAGTGGGGTATAGGCAAAAATCAGTTCTACCAGCGGCTCTACCGCCGAAGCCTGCCCAAAAGCCGCGCTCAAAGCAAAGGCCGGCAGTAATGCCAGGGGTACGGCCCAGACACCGGTTTCATAACGCTTCCCCAGCTCACGAGATGCCATGATATGCCTCAACTATACAAATAATCTAAAAAAGCCACTCAGCCGAAGCAGCAAAGAAAGTCACCCAGAAAGAGAAAAAAGGTCAATCTTTCCTGTGATCATAACGCACAGGGGACATGAATTCAACAGGAACATAATAGAAGCAATCAAAGGATTGAGAGTAGCAGCTACTCAACAATATCAAGTCAGGACGAATCGACTACGCAGTCGATAAACGAAACATAGGAGAAAATTGTAGTGCAGCAAAATCAGCAAGCTATGATATACTAGCTGCGAATAGCAAGGTATATCTGATAAAATACGTTAGAAAAGAGCACACCAAAGATGATACATGAACAATCATTAGCGCTATCAGGCAAGGTCGCCCTGGTAACAGGGAGTAGCCAGGGGATCGGCAAAGCTACCGCTCAGCGGCTTGCTCAGTCCGGGGCCGACATCGTCATCAATTATCGCAGCAACGTCGAGGCCGCCAAAGAAGCCAAAGCCAGTATTGAGGCTCTGGGCAGGCGCTGCATCGCCATTCAAGCCGATGTCAGCCAGGAAGAAGACGTAACACGCCTGTTTGCCGAAGCGGCCCGTGAGCTTGGCCCGATCGCCATCCTCGTCAATAACGCCGGAACCACCCGGGATAAATTGATTCTGCAAATGTCCACCAATGACTTTGAGCATGTGATAGATAGTAATCTGCGTTCAGTATTTCATTGCACGAAAGCAGCGTTGCGTGGGATGATGAAAGCCCGCTGGGGAAGAATCGTCAACATTGCCTCCGTCGCGGGTCTTTTGGGAAACGCCGGGCAGGCAAATTATAGCGCCTCAAAAGCCGCAATCATCGCATTCACCCTCAGCACGGCCCGTGAAATGGCCAGCCGAAACATCACTGCGAATGTGATTGCTCCTGGCTTTGTCCCCACTGAACTGACCTCCGTCCTTACGGAGCAGCAACGCCAGGCCATGCTGGATATCACTCCCCTACGGCGCTTTGGCACAACCGAAGAGATCGCCGGAGCCGTCAACTTCCTCTGCTCCCCGGATGCGGCCTACATCACAGGACAGACACTCTGCGTTGATGGTGGAATGGCAATGCATATCTAATCAACTCGAATCCAATCGAAAAATGAAACAAACTAGTTGTTGATCTTCTCTAACAGATTAACACTTGTGATAATGGAGGAGATCACATCCATGAGCTTAATTGAAACGGATGAGACTAATAATTTTACATTTGAACAGTTTGCGGCCCATGCATTTTATACAGATGTCAATCGTCATCTTGTACAACATGCAATTACGCAGCTTGTCCAATCCAAACCGGCTGGCCCTTATACCATCGTAGATATGGCCTGCGGAACCGGAGCAGTGACCCGACTGGTGGCGGAAGAGCTGGCACGCCTGGGCAAAACTGCCCGCCTGATCGGAGTTGATCCATCGGCCGAAGCCCTGCGCCGTGCCCAAAAAGGCATGAAAGAGATTGGGGCCGAAGCCGAATTTTTCCAGGGAGAGGCCACCGACCTGCCCCGGTTTGTACAAAATGCCGACGCAGCTTTCTTCTGTAACGCGATTCATCTCGTTCCAGACAAAGTAGTCGCATTCCAACAGATGTACCAGATTCTTGCCCCCCAAGGTATTTTTGCCTGTAACAGCGCCTTCTACGAAGGAACCTATGTTCCCGGTAGCGAGCGTTTTTACCGATTGTGGACCCGCCGGGCGGTGGGTTGGCTACGCAAAGAACATCCCGATGTTCGCCTTTCACGCGAAGAAAAAGCCATGGCAATGCAATGGCTCACGCCCGAAGGCTACATCGAGCAACTGAAGCAGGGAGGCTTCCGAGAAGTCAACACCATTCATGAAGACGTGAATATCTCACTTGACGCCTGGAAGGATCTTGGCCAGTACTGGCTTTTCATCGAAGGCGCGTTACCCGGCGCACCACTTTCATTGGGAGCACAAGCACTGGAAGCCGCAGTCTACCAGGCAGGCGACGAATTAGGACTCACCGAAGTTCCCCGCACCTGGCTTCAGATTATCGCAACCAAATAACCCTGAACCCAAAAGCAAGTGGCCTGAAATACTCTTCAGCAGTCAGCGGAGTGTGATGGCCGCTACTTTTTATTTTGGAGAACTCCTTCAAAACATGAATCTTTACTTTTTTTACTGTAAAACCGCCTAATAAGCCAGCTTGAGGTCACAACAGCCTAACACAAGCACACTGTGTTAAACGGCAAGAAAACGCGCTTGAACTGGCTTCAATAGAGCACTCATGCCCCTAATAGTGCCAATTAAAAGCAGGTTAAATTTTAACTCAAGCAGATTGACTCTTCCGAATGAAGCTGTTATGATAATCGTCGGTATCAAATTTTTAAGCTATTCTGACAGCAGGATCAATGAGATGCAAGAACCACAGACCTGGCGGGAGTTGTTGGGACAAATCATCGAAGATCCCCAGAAAAAGCAGTCTATCTCCGAAGAGCTAGGTGTTCGAACAATCACCCTGGCCCGGTGGGTAAATCACGAATCGAATCCTCGCCCACAAAATCTTCGTCAGTTGCTGGCGGCACTCCCTAAATATCGCGATATTTTACTGGAATTGATCTCGGAAGAATTCGATGGCTTTGGGGAAACCATCGAGGAAGATTCCTCCAAAGAGATTCCGGCCCCTTTTTATTCACGCGTCTTTGAGGCCAGGGCAACCACCAGCGATATTTTACGCTACTGGTCCATCACCAACCTGATCCTTCAGCAAGCCCTCGGGCAGCTTGATCCAGGGCGACTTGGTATGGCTATCAGGATTGTGCGCTGTATGGACCCGGATCAAGATCATAAGATCCACAGTTTGCGTGAAAGCGTTGGTCTGGGAACCAATCCCTGGGAGGGTAATTTAGAGCAATCAGCGATGTTTCTGGGCGCGGAATCCCTGGCAGGGTTCGTTGTCAGCTCCTGCCGTTCGGCCGCGATTCAGAATCTTGAGGAGGATCAATCGCTCCTCCCCTCGCAAAAAGGAAAGTATGAACGCAGCGCCGCCATCTATCCCATCATGTACGCAGGCCGCATTGCGGGATGTCTGCTTGTCTCCAGCGCTGTCATCAATTATTTTCTGGCCCAGTCCCGCCTCGCACTGATTAAAGCCTATGCGGACCTGATTGCCCTGGCTTTTGAACCGGATGAATTCTACGAGCTTGAAGCGATCGAATTACGCGTCATGCCCCATCATGATGAACAAGAAGCCTACTTCTCGAATTTCCGGAAGCGGGTCGCCTACGAGATGACCAGGGCCTCTGCAATCAATCAGCCTATCAACTCGATCCAGGCCGAAAAACTTGTCTGGAAGCAGCTAGAGCAAGAACTCCTGAACCACGTCTTAAAGGTGGGAAGCTAGTTTGTCACCCCAGCAGGCTGGTATATTTTCTCACAACCTGCTACGATTGTAGAAGCGATCTTAAACAATCCGTCTGAAAGACTCTTCAATTAATGGCTTATGCAAGCTAGTAAGAACCTTATGTCAGCCGCTCTGCTGAGACGGCTGCCTGGAATAGCGAGCTGCAATGTTTGAAGATTTCACAGGTCCACTCTCTTCAAGCTGGGCTCAGACCTCTCTGGGTGGAGGAGAGCTGTATATCGCGGATTCTGCCCTGCGTATGCACGTACCAGCCACCAGACAAGGCCGCTATACTGATGCCCAGATCGACGACTATGGCAAGAAAGCCAGATCCGATTTTCCCTGGAAGCCGCCCGTACGCCTGGAGGTTCGAGCGCGGGCCTCGCATCGCGCCGCCACGGCTGAAGATACGAGCGAGACCCCCAACATCCTGCGTGGAACGGCCGGCTTTGGCTTCTGGAACTATCCCTTTTCAGTGCGCGGGGATATTTTGATGCTGCCCGAAGCGATCTGGTTCTTCTACGCTTCCCCGCCCTCAAATATGGCCCTCGTGCCGGATGTTCCCGGCTGGGGCTGGAAAGCCCAGGTTGTCCATAGCATGCGACCAACCGCGCTGGCCTCGGTTATCCCCACAGCCCTGACAGCCGGACTGGCGCGGGTGACAGGCGATACCAAACCGGCGGCTCGCTGGCTACAACGCCTGAGTGGGGCCAGCGAACGCTTGCTTAGTAGCGAGCTGACAGACTGGCACACCTATACCCTGGATTGGCAAGAAGCAGAAGCCATCTTTTGGGTGGATCATATCGAAGTTCTGCGCGTCAAGCATCCCCCAACGCGTCCGCTGGGTTTTGTGGCCTGGCTGGATAATCAGTACGCCATTGCCACCCCACGCGGCGTAATGCGCTTTGGAGCGACCGCCTGTCCGGAAGAATGGTTTGAAATGGACCTGGTCCGCATCAACCAACTTTAAATCATTCATCAGATGCTCACCCCAAAATGCAACCGGCCCCATGCGAGAGATCCTCGTACGGGGCCGGTCACAACATAAGCAATCATCGAAGCAAACGAATGACAATCTATTTGTCGGCTAGCTCTACAATTTCGTCAATAATGCCCAATTCGCCATAATGCAGGGCTTCCTCAGGACTCATATAGTAATCGCGGTCAGTATCGTGTCTGATGCGCTCCATTGTCTGGCCGGTATGCTGCTGAATAATCCCGTTAATCACCTCGCGGGTATGCAGAATCTCGCGGGCCTGAATATCGATGTCCGAAGCCTGGCCGCCGATTCCACCACTGATCAAGGGCTGGTGAATGTGAATACGGGCATGCGGCAGAGACCGGCGCATCCCTTTATCGCCTGCCAGCAAGAGAATCGTCCCAAAGCTGGCCGCCATCCCCACGCAATAGGTCGCGATTTTGCAGGGCAGGAAGCGCATTGTATCGTAGATCGCCAGTCCAGCCGTAATCGCGCCGCCTGGTGAATTAATATACATACTGATTTCGCGTGAACTATCCTCAGAAGCCAGGAAGAGGAGCTGCGCCACCACCAGGCTCGCCATGCTATCCTCTACTGGACCATTAACCATGATAATCCGTTCGCGCAACAAACGCGAAAAGATGTCGTACGCTCTCTCACCACGGCTCGTAGACTCGATAACCGTTGGAACTAACAAATTCGAAGCCATGCTCTTTTCTCTCTCCCTACCCGAGGGGTTGGCGAACAAAGTAATAATGGACCAGCGCCCCTCGATCAGGCTGCTGGATCGTGCTAATCAACAACCAGCCCTGACGCCCAAGCTCATTTAGTGCCTCGGCATCGGGAGCCTCATGTTCTCTCAAATCAACGGACAAGACATGATATTCCCAGGGAGGCGGCTCGGCCTGGACCTTCTCATAGACCATCGGAATATGCAGGGCCGATTTCTGATCCTTCTCATCGGACAACTGCTTACGCGTATTCCATTCATGGAACATTGCAGCCATAGCGTTCACCTTTCTTTCCTGCGTGGAGTACAACTCCGTTCGAACGTAGTTTGACTATAGCATCATCGAGGCAGGCAATTCTAGTAATAAAATATGCTCATAGCATAGCTGGAATTTGACCTATGCTATGAGCATACCTCTCTCCTGAGGCAGCGCCGGGAGCCGATTGAAACAAATAAGGCAAGGTGGACGATCATGAAGATAGAAAGTAAATATGATATGATAAGGCAAAGCTGAAACGCTCAGACGGCAAAAAGCAGCGGTCATGTCAGCAGCACAGGAAGGAAAGAAAGCACCATGCCTGATTTGCAAAAAATCCTTGGCAAAGTTATTCGGCGAGAGCGCCAGTACTCGCACTTAACAATGAAAGAACTGGGCGATAAAGCGGGGCTTTCAGAGATCTATATCGGCGAGATCGAACGTGGGCAAAAATACCCCTCGGCAAAGGTTCTGGAGAGTCTTGCGGAAGCTCTCAACCTCAACATCGCCGATCTCCTGGAGTTTACCGCCGAAGAATTTCGGATCGAGCAGATGCCTCAGCCTGTCGAAGTCGTGGTGCTTCCCACTCCCAGCCAGGTTGGTCGTCAGAATCGCTCTGGCATCAAAGACTTTGTCAATTCAGTTCAGCCCGCCAACATTCTCAGCCTGAACTCGTATCTCAAACAGAAACACAGCGCCTGAGTTCTGGCACCAACATCTGGTTGCAAAGGGCTGCGCTCCAAATAAAATAAAATCACCTCGATCAGGAGTGCTGATCGAGGTGATTCAGTCGAAACTGTTTTGACCTTCATTCATAGTTACCGCGAGTTCGCTATTTAGTAACGGCGGAACCAGCGGCGGCGAGGACGGCGAACATACGTGCCCCGGCGATAATAGCGTGAGCGAGGAGAGTAAGGCGAGACACGATGGTAGGCAAAGCTGCTCCAGATCGCCACCAGAATCGCCGCAACGATAATCGAAGTGATTATCGGCACGCCATTGACCATCGGCTCTCCAGCGAAGTGAAAATGCAACAGGCCAACAACGATAAAGATCGCCAGAAAACCAACGATAAGAGCGCCAAGAAAACCATCTGGTGTACGCCGACGCGCAATCAGCTCGCCAATCACACCCACCACCGCCGCGATGATTAACCAGATAATCAGGTCTACAAATGAAATTTCCATAAACGGGATCTCCTTCACAAAATGTAGATAACTTCTGTATTTGATACGTATCAATTGGAACATTCGTATACATG
>DASSXK010000296.1:0-3742 GCA_035703945.1 Ktedonobacteraceae bacterium
CTTTTGAAGTACACGTACGAGCGGACATCTTGATGTGCCACAGAGCAAAGTCCCATTCATATTGCGACATTTGAGAATCTCGGAGCAACGACTATGTGATTCCCGTACATACGACCATTGAAATATACTCGACGCGGCCGGGTTGAAGCCACACACAATAAAATCTGAATCAATTGCAAAAATTGCATCAGTCGTCACTGCAATCATTTTGCTCAGATTAGTAAGCTGTTCCGGTGGAACGCTTATCGCATCGGAGGAATAGTGAGGATTTGCTTCCTCTTCTTTGAGCATGAGGATCTGCTGTTGACTCATCGTAGCTTCGCTGGTCTGGTTGCCTCCCGCTTCCTTGAGCTGAATATCCCTGTTCGTACGCTTCCGCACACTTAGCCCCCTATTTCCCTACAAATTTGTAGCCCACACCTCGTACTGACATAATATGTTGTGGCTGCTTAGGATCAACCTCAATTTTTTGACGCAGCCTGCGAACATAAACATCGACAATATTACTGCTGCCTTCTTCATCATTCCAGACACTTGAAAGCAAATATTCACGTTTAACAACCTGCCCCACGCAGTTCATCAAGATCTTCAGAACTTGCATTTCTGTGGGTGTTAAAACAATTGCCGAATGTCCGGGAATAAGTACTTTCAACTCACCAGGAACCAGCTCAATGCGACCACAACGGATATTCTGATCCCCCACTTTTCCACCCTTTTTGGATCGCCTGACAACTGCCTGAACTCGGGCAACCAGCTCCTGATGATTAAATGGTTTACAGATATAATCATCAGCACCTTTATCAAAACCTTTGAGCCGATCTTCAATGCTATCCTTGGCAGTCATAAAGATAAGCGGAATCTCATAACCCTCTGCCTGCAACTGCTCTGAAAATTCAAACCCGTTGATGTAGGGCATAGTCACGTCAAGGATAAGTAGATCGGGCTCTCTCTTTTGAATCATCTGCATCGCGCCGCGAGGGTTATCCATCGTTTCAACTTCATAACCCTCTTTAGAAAGGACAAACTGTACCAATACACTCTCAAACCTGTCGTCATCGACGACTAGAATATATACCATCTCTTCCCCTTTTCACTGAGGTACAGCAATCACTTATTCTTCCTCTTTTTGACAGTCATATAGAGAAATTAGGTCTATACACCCAAATATGATGAATAACTTAGGGGGATGTTATTCACATATTTGTCGTAATTAAGAGAACATTGTTAACGTCTTGTATGCTTATGTATAGTACACGTTTGTTCAGTTGACTGTCAAGAGTGATATTATGCGATTCGCAGCTTTTCCAAATAGACTACGAGGATGGCAATATCTGCGGGAGTCACTCCTTCTACGCGGGAGGCTTGCCCTAGCGTGCGCGGAAGGGTTTTTAGGAGTTTTTGGCGAGCTTCTGTACGCAAATGTTGAACGGCACGGTAATCCAGATTTTCGGGTATTCTTTGCTCTTCCAAACGTTTCGTTCTATGAACAGCAGACTCCTGTTTGCGGACATAGTTTTCATATTTCACTTGCAGCTCAACTTCTTCTGCCGCCGCAAGTGGAAGTTCTGGCAACACCGAGACCTGAGAGGAATTGCGCAACGTCTCAATACCAACCTCAGCCTGCTTCTCCACAACCTTCTCCGATAGTTCTTTTATTTGACTATAAGAAACAGCGGGCCGGCGCAACAGTTCACGTGCAGACATCAATTGATTTAGAGGAGCAATCCCTGCTTCCTGGGCGCAGTTCTCAATCAGGCGTGAAGATGTGAAAACAACCTCATTCAGCCTCGTCAGCGTCTGCGTGATCGCTGCCTGCTTCTCAAGTACGCGTGTATAGCGGGCCTCGTCGATCAAGCCAAAGCGGTGGGCATATTCGCTTAGGCGCAGATCGGCGCTATCGGGACGCAGTAGCAAGCGATATTCTGCACGTGAGGTGTGCAGTCGATACGGCTCGCTCATCGGACGTGTCACCAGATCATCAATCAGGACACCAATATAGGCTTCATGGCGCTTGAGCACAAAAGCCTCTTCGCCACGGGCATACAGGGCGGCGTTAATGCCCGCAATAATCCCCTGAGCCGCAGCTTCTTCATATCCAGAAGTACCATTGATCTGACCGGCCAGGAACAGACCGACGGCCGTTTTGGTCTGCATCGTTGGAAAAAGTTGTTCAGGTGGAACATAGTCATATTCCACGGCATAGCCAACGCGCATCATCTCAGCCTGCTCCAGTCCTGGGATGCTACGCAGCATCGCCAACTGAACATCTTCTGGCAAGCTGGTATTCAATCCCTGGACATAGACCTCGCCTGTTCGCCAGCCTTCGGGCTCCAGGAAAATCTGGTGGGCGGCCTTGTCAGCAAAACGCACGATCTTATCCTCGATCGAGGGACAGTAGCGGGGACCAATGCCCTCAATCACGCCCGTATAGAGCGGTGAGCGGTGCAGGTTATCCCGAATAATCTGATGGGTCTTCTCGGTCGTTCGAACCAGGTAGCAAGGGAGCTGAGGTCGCCAGCCCTGTAGATCTTCCTCCAACGTAGGATAGATCGGGTTGGGACGTCCTCCCGGCAGTTGCACATCCTGGCGAGCGCTCTCATCTTCCGAAAAGTAGAGCGGCTTCGTGCTGCCTGGTTGGCGTTCAACCTTGCTAAAATCAATCGAGCGGGCATCGATACGTGGAGGGGTGCCGGTTTTGAAGCGTCTCACCTCCAGGCCCAGCGATTGCAGGGAATCCGAAATACCCAGCGCGGGTCCCTCGCCGGCTCGTCCTCCTGGCTGCGTCTTCTCTCCAACAACCAATCGACCATTGATAAACGTTCCAGTTGTCATCACAACGGCTTTAGCCTCATAGATCCAGCCATTATTGGCGAGGACGCCAGTGATTTCAGGTTTCCCATCTTCTCTGCGCTGACTGAGTAGTCCGGAGATCGTGGCTTGTTTCAGTTCCAGGTTTGGCTGGCCTTCCAGGACATATTTCATCGCGAGGCGATAGGCCTGTTTGTCACATTGAGCACGCAGAGCCTGAACGGCTGGTCCTTTGCTGGTATTGAGCATGCGAATCTGAATAAAGGTCCGGTCGGTATTGCGACCAATTTCGCCGCCGAGGGCATCGATTTCTTTGATCAGATGCCCTTTCGCGGGTCCACCCATCGAGGGATTGCAGGGCATCAGGGCCACGCTATCCAGATTCATTGTCAGGAGGAGGGTTTTGCGCCCCATGCGTGCGCTGGCGAGGGCGGCCTCGCAGCCAGCGTGACCGGCACCCACGATAATGACATCGTAGACACCACGTATTAGTGCATCTGTAGGAATGGTAGTGCTCATAATAACTCACTGCAACTTCACTTAACAAACCACGGAAAAAAGGAGAGGGGAGTATTGGTTACTCTCATATTGAAAGTATTATGCCGCAGTTGCCTGGAGCCGTCAATATGAGTGCCTAAAATGAGTGCACAAAACGATTGACGTTCCCCGTAAAACATGTTAATATCGAACGCACCAGGGGGCGGTGGCGAAATGGTAGACGCAGGGGACTTAAAATCCCCAGAGGCAACTCGTGAGGGTTCGAGTCCCTCCCGCCCTATTCCAACCTCACTACAGGCCAATTCAGAAAATTCTCCCAAAACACAGAAATGCCCGAAAAGGGCTTTTTTTGTGCTGTTTTTGGAAAATCCCCTGTTCCAGAGACATGCCTCAAACCCTTTCACCACTATTTTCATATGATACTTTGTGAAGTTTT
>DASSXK010000430.1:0-2140 GCA_035703945.1 Ktedonobacteraceae bacterium
CTGCTTGCCCTGTGCACGTCTGGTGCAGCGATTACCTTCCATCATGGCTCTTTACGTTTGTCAGGCCGTGCCTATTTTTAGAGCTTTTGCTTAAACATTGTGTTACATCTATTGTACTATCCACGCCAAACGTCACGCATTCACCGCCTCATCAGGCGAGTATCCAGGCCCGACGCCTCAAATAGGAGTTCACCCCTTCTCAAGAGTGTCTGGATTGACACGGAACCAACGGTGCGAGATCTTTTTGATCAAACTATAGAGCGATCACGCAATTTTAGAAGAGGGAAGCAGTCCGATTCGTCAATCTCCGTCCGAAGAGTAGGACTATCTGGCACGTCCTGAAATTTATCTTGAAACTCTCCCTCATACCCGCTACAATGAACAGGAATCTTAGTTACAGATTCAGCCCATAGGGGAATCCCAGGAGCATTCATCCTGGCAAGATCGACCCAATAGACGGCACCTTTATTGCAATGATCCTGCTGGTAGTGACTGCTAACGACGAATTGATGTTCATGGATATACAGGTAGACAAGCCATCCATACCTGCTTATCCTCTTCTTTTAGCGATGGTATTTTAACGATCAGAAAGGAGCACGGCGTATCCTCCCCATAGCGAATAGCGTGGGTTCTCTCGCCGTATCTTATTTCGATGAAACTTAATGGCACACATAAATTTCACGCACCCATTCAGCGTGTCTACAATGCCCTTCTCTCACCTGATATTCTGAAGTCAGTCATTCCTGGCTGCGAGCAACTGGCGTATATTGATGCCAACAACATGCAGGCAATGGTTACAACGCCACTGCCAGGTCTGAAAGGACCGTTCGCAGTGACCATCAATATCGCCCAGCACCAGGAACCCAACCTGATCGCTCTGACGGTTCTCCGCAAGGGCCGGGGCGGTGCAATCAACGCCCAGAGCCAGATCAACCTGCTTGAAGAGGCCGATGGCACCCTGCTGAGCTACAATGCCAATGCCGATCTTGAAGGCGCAATCTCTGCTGCCAACAATCCTATCGGTCAGGGCATTGTGAAAAACTCTCTGGGCAATCTCTTCAAAAACCTCGAAAAGGCCATCGCCTAAACTTTTCTGTGTTTTATGATCGCCGCTCGCTTGTTCGAGAGTGGTCATAAAACACAACTTTTTCCCTCAGAAGTCAGCCCAATTCAGTGTGTTGCGGGAAACTCCAGGATCGCGCTCACCAGTTCCTTCTGTGGTGGTCGAAGCGCCCCCTCATCTGGCACCAACCAATCCTGCAAAAGCGCCCTAAGTTCCTCTCGAATCTCCGGTTGATCAGGCAAAATCAATTGCTCAATCAGCTCGTTTTCCGCAACCTCCAACGAGGCATAGCGCAAGGAATTAGGGGTACGAACGATCTCGACATTGGCGTAGATTCCCAGCTCAAACAGAACATCCAGGGCATGAATATAAGCTGGCTGTAAGCAGCGTGGCTCGCCGTGAAAATGCTGCCACAATGGTTCCATCGCCTCTTCAAGCTGCGTGCCACGCAATGTCAAAAAACAGGATTTACGCGTGGCTGCTTGCAGTTTTTGTAGAAAAGGCACAATCTCTTTGATCGGATAGAGGACATGGCTACACACCACATAATCGGCCTGCAAATGTGGAGCATCCTGCCAGGTCGTTTGTAGCCATGTCACATTATGGAGCTTTTGTTGGGCAACGCCCTTTTGCAAATAGCTTAGCATTGCGGCATTTGGCTCGATTGCCAGCACCTCTTTAAGGTGCGGTGCCAGAGCTAGCGTAAAGCGTCCTGTGCCAGCCCCAACGTCCAGCAAGGTATCATGGCTCGAAACACGCTCGCGCAGACGTTGATACAAAGGATCTGCGTTAACCGTGTCTTTGGTTGCATTATGAAAATTACGTGCCCGTCGATCCCAGAAGTCCCGGCTGGTCCGGCCCAGGTCGGCATAAGCCCGATCCATTTGAGTCGCACGAGCCTGAAGGATAGCCTCCCAACGTTCCACCGCGCCAGGGAACAACCTTGAAGCCTCCATTTTATAACCCCGTTACTGCTATTTGGCCTCCAACTTCGTTTTGAGGCACGCAAAGAACTGGCTGGTCAGCTTTTCCGCCGTCCCGTTCAGCATGCGAGCACCAACGCTTGCAATTGTGCCG
>DASSXK010000536.1:0-2800 GCA_035703945.1 Ktedonobacteraceae bacterium
AGCGTCTCTTTCACCAATTGCCGAGTCAATTTCGGATCTGAATGTCCCAGCAGACGTGTCACCAGGCTGGTTGCTGGACCCTCTTGCAAGATGCCGGTTGGCTCGCCCGCGCCATCCCGCAGGATAGCGCCCCCTGCTGGATCGGGCGTTTCAGATGTAATCCCGGCCTTTTGCAGAGCCAACGAATTGGCCCAGAGGAGGTGCCCATCTTTACTCCACAAAGCGACCGGATGGTGAGGAGCCACAGCATCCAACGAAGCCCGCGAGGGGAAATGTTGATTGGCCCAACCCTCCTTATACCACTGTCCCCCACGAATCCACTGACCTCCTGGCGTCTGAGCGGCACGTTGTCGGACCAGTTCGGCGACCTCGTCTTCGCTGTGGCAGGCCGAGGCCTCAATGTTATAGGCACGATAAGACTCACCAACAAGGTGCATATGCGCATCAATCATCCCAGGTATCACAGTCTTGCCGCGCAAATCAACCAGCTCCGCGTTATGACCTCCTGACTTGCGCACCTCATCGTTACTGCCAACAGCCAGAATTTCGCCTGACCGCTGATCAATTGCCAATGCCTGGGCCCGAGGCTGCTGTGCATCCAGGGTATAGATATTTCCGTTGAGATAAAGAACTGTACTCAAGGCTGCTCCCTCATAAAATCCGAGATTAATTCGGCTAGTTGCGGCGGTCGATGTAGCTGGACATCATGAGCCGTATCATGCATCCAGACAATCGAGCAGGTACGCAAAGCTCGTGCCACCTGCAATGCCATTTCCCCTTTGGCGGCGACGAACTCATCCATGCACTCAACCTCCTCCAATATCTGCTGCCAGGTCTGGGGCAAAATTGTCGCCAGGATCATCAGAACCGGACTACTAATCTTACTATAATAGAGAACCATCCGTTCATCCCAGAGTGACTCTCGTATCTTCCGTTGATATTCAGGATGCAATACCTCTTCCAGGCTCCCATCCTCTAACTCGCGCACACTGCGCATCACAATTTCCTGGACTTCAGGCGACCAGAATGGAGACATATCGACCTGCAAAGCTTCCAAAATGGCGTTCGGTGATTGCAGCGTAAAAGCGCGTGAAGCTCGCTGATGAATATAGCGCTCGCGGACCATTCCTGGCCAGTGGCGGGGCTCCATGTATGCTCCGTCGACAAGCACAACGTGGCTGACCAGAGCGGGATGCAAAGCCGCCAGCTTCAAAGCGATGCGAGCCCCCCAGGAATGTCCGACCAATGCCACCTGTCCCAGACCCAACATCGCCATCCCAGCCACAACGTCCTCCATAATCGTAACCAGATCATAACCATTTTCAGGCTGCTCACTCAAACCATGACCGCGCAGATCAAAAGCAATGATGCGATGATTTTCACAAAGCAAAGGAGCCATCAGACGCCAGCAATCAGCGGTTGCTGTAACACTGTGTAAAAGCACCAATGGAACTGCATCTCTATCTTGTTGTTCAGTTACAATGCCAGCATCCGAATGCTTCGGTTCCCACTCAAGATAATGTAAACGAATCCCATTGGCCTCAACGTAAGCGCTGTGTGGCTCAAGCATGAGCGTTCCTTTCTTAATAATACATCTGAGGCTGATCAGATTTTTCCGGTGTACAAGTTATTTCTTTCCCATTGCCAGCGCAGGTTGACCTTTTTGACAGGGAAAGCAAGAAACAAGCATAGAAAAAAATTGAGGGAGATTGAGGGAACGGAGAGGCCAGGAGTGTACAAGCAGTAAACAAGATTCGGGATGTAAAGACATAATGCCGTATCCTCAAAGCGAGCCAGAAGAAAACCCGAGTCCAACCCGCTACATCCACAGTGGCTATACATCTGAAATATAAAAAGTGGATAACCTACCAGCAGCACAAAAAGAGGCCATTCAAGCAACTATTGCATTTCTATTCCTTATCAAGGATACAAGCCCCTTTTCCGGTTGTCAACCGGGAAAAGTCCGAATCGTCATCATCAAACAAACGGACCTCCTGGCAGAGCCCTCTCGCTCACCCTTTCAAGGCCCGCAAGACCTTAAAACGACCATTCCCACCTACCTCCTGCACCTGTTTAAAATGCTGCTGAAGCGTCGGCTCATACTTTAAGAAACGGTTTGCCACCAGGTATAAACGCCCCTGCGGTCTAAGCACCTGAGCCGCTTCGCGTATAAAGCGCTCCGCGATCTCCAACGTCTGCAAGCCCCCTTGATGAAAGGGAGGATTTGTAACTACGAGGTCAAAGCGTTGATGAAGTACGGCCTTCGCCCCATCGCTGGCAAACACCTCAATATTTGTCAAGCCAGCAGCCTGACCATTATACCGAGCAACATCGACGGCTGCCAGGCTAACATCCACCAGCGTCACGTGCCCCTCAGAGGCTCTTCGTGCGACCTCAAAGCCCAGATAGCCTGCTCCACAGCCAATATCCAGCGCATGGTCATTCTGATGAATCTCAAGGCTTTCCAGCAGCAATTGGCTCCCTTCATCAAGTCTTCCAGCCGCAAAAATCGGTAGCAGGGTTGTTAAGATTTGGAGTTCATCTTCTGAGGGTTGGCTCTCTTCGATCGAACGTTGAATAGAACGCAGAACTCGCCAACCTTTTTTAATTTCAAGGACCTCCATATTACCGAAAGTCGTCTGCATTCGCTTCCCGAAGGACTGGATGCCACGATCCTTTGGTCCCACCACATATAAAGCCCCGCCCGGCTTCAAGGCATAGCGAGCAATCTGAAGCGCATACTGAGACCAGGCATTGCCGGGTTGATAGAAGAGATTGAGAATGGCACTATCGATTGTTT
>DASSXK010000587.1:0-8333 GCA_035703945.1 Ktedonobacteraceae bacterium
GTCGGAAGCAACAGGTCGCTGCGGAGAAACCCGCAGGCGCACCGGTGTTTGCGAGAATGTCGATTATGAATGATCCAGTCCGCTTTATTAAGATTGAAAACCTGAATTAGCGAAGAATTCTTATAGTCATTGTAGCCCAGACGCAAAGTTGCCTGCATGCCGAGGAACCTTGTCTCATCAGGGAACCAGCACATGCAGGCGTTCATTTGCGATCTGGATATGGCCGGGTGTTTTCCCGCGAATCTCGCCATCAAGGGTCATATCCTGGGGATCGTTTGTCGTCATGATACTCAGGCTCCGGGCGCGAACGTGATGGACGCCTGGAAGCCAGGTGAGTTCAGCCTTTTGCAGTTCGGGATAGCGACTATGCCAGCCCAGTGGATTAAAGGAAGTTTCCTCAGTGCCAGCAAAGAACCGATTGATGGTTATCCCTATATCCGCTTGATTCCAATCCTCAATAATCACAATATCGAGCAGGTGATCCTCCAGCGTTGCACCTGGGATCGAAAACTCCCAGCGACCTCCAAAGATGGGCGCATTAATCGCGGCAACCTGAATTGCCTGACAATTCAATGGGACTGGCTCCTCTGAGATGACAGAATGCTCCATCGCTGTGCCCCGAAAGGTCGGAGAGAGGGCCAGCCCCTCAAACAATAAGTTCATATCCAACACACTATAGTTGTGGAGTACTTCCAGCGCTGCAACTGGGTAGGTCAGGCGACCAAAGCGCCTTCTTATAGCCACATTGGTAGCCAGGCGAGCAAAATCAACGTTCAAGCCAACTGTCAGGGCGTGAGCAAAGTAACCATGTTTCTGGGTGTCTGAGGGAATGGGAGCAGTTGCCGCTGCGGATTTAGCCTCGCTCTCTTTTGGAGTTTGCTGGGCCGGTCGAGCCACTCCCATGTCGATATCTATTGAGCGGCCTTGAGAAATAACTTCGGCTGCTTTTTGGATATCCAAAGGGATTCTCAAGGAGCGAGCGATATCGTTTGCGGTCCCAAGCGGTATGATGCCAAGTGGCAGACCGCTTTCAATGATATGTGTGATGACGCCTCCGACCACGCCATCTCCTCCCGCTGCGATTACGGCGTCGATTCCCTCTGATTTCCAGTGTGTGCCTTGATTGGGGCGTCCATCAAGTTCGGCGATTGAAAGCACATCGACCAGCTCTACATTTGCCTGCCGCAGGAGCTTTAAGGCCTGTGGAAGCTGCTGCGAGCGTCCCGCATGGGGACTGCGGATCACAAGAATTTTAGGCAGATCTGACAAACTTTTTCTCCATACTATCTATTCTGGGGTGATAATAAAATTAATTGTTCTCTCTCACCTATTTTACAAGAAAAACGCCAATGGCTGTGCTTCTTATACTGATAATAGACGGTGCCCCCTCTCTATTTCTTGAGTATTTATTGATAACCCGCCAATGTTCTCTGAGCGGGCATTGATGGAAAGAAGCCTATACTTTCTCCAGGCTAAAAGAAACAAGCTGGTTGGTTGAAAGGAGGCGAGTTGCATGCCTGGGGCACACATTTTACTCGTTGAGGATGACGAGGAACTGCGTGAAGTAATCTGCCGCAATCTGCGAGCACGTGGACATAACGTGATCGAGGCAAGGGATGCCCAGACTGCACTTGCTAATCTATGTGCCACGACCTTCGACCTGGTGCTGCTGGATATAAACCTCCCTGATCAGACCGGCTGGGATGTCTTGAGAATCTCGACTGCTGAGGGCTGGATACATCCAATGGGCCTGCCCGGGCATCCTGAGATGTTGCCAGTTGTGATTCTTTCGGCTGTCCGCGTCAACCCACGGCGGGTCGCTGAATTTCATCCGCTGGCGTACCTGCCTAAACCTTTTCCGATGGAAGCGTTGTTGCGGATCTCGGCTGAGATGGCTGAGCGGCGCAGTGCCCATCCAGAATCCGCCTGAGCAAGAAGGGGCATAATAATGCTTGATTTGCTGGTTATTGTTGTCTCGCTGGCTTTCTTTATCGCGATGATCTGGTTTGCCAGAGCCTGTGATGTTTTGTAGGAAGTGAGCGCCGTTATGAATACACCACTTGAGTATATTCTCATCGGAATTGTTGTGATTTTTGTTGTTGTTTACCTGGTCGTGGCGCTGCTGAAACCAGAAAAGTTTTAATGCTGACAAGGTGAGGTGAAATCTATGCCTGTTACGGCAAATAGTATCGTGCAGGTGCTGATCTATCTGGTCCTCCTGCTGCTGATTGCAAGACCGCTGGGCCTGTATATGACTAACGTGTTCGCAGGTGAGCGTACCTGGTTATCACCGGCCCTGGTTCCAGTTGAAAAGCTTTTCTACAAGCTCTCCGGCGTGAATCCAGACGAGGAGCAGAAGTGGACCGGCTATGTGATCGCAATGCTGCTTTTTAGCGTCGCTGGCATGCTCTTGCTCTACCTGTTTGAGCGCACGCAGCAATGGCTGCCCTTGAATCCCCAGCACTTTGGTGCCGTTGAACCTGGCCTGGCAATGAATACCGCCGCCAGTTTTACGACAAATACAAACTGGCAGGCCTATTCAGGCGAGCAGACGATGAGCTACCTGACGCAGATGGCTGGCCTGGCTTTCCACAATTTTGCCTCGGCTGCCACGGGAATAGCGCTGGCAGTGGCGTTTATCCGGGGTCTCGCCCGCAGAAGCGCCCAGAGCCTGGGCAATTTCTGGGTAGATATGACACGCTGTATTCTCTATCTCTTATTGCCATTCTCAATTATTGGGGCCCTGGTTCTGGTCTCGCAAGGAGTTGTACAGAACTTTAATGCTTATACGGTTGTGCATACATTGGATGGCGTGACCCAGACGATTGCGCAGGGACCGGTCGCGTCTCAGGAGTTTATCAAAGAGTTTGGGACGAACGGTGGCGGCTTCTTCAATGCGAACTCCGCGCATCCTTTTGAAAATCCAAGTGTCTTTACCAATATGTTTGAGATGCTGGCAATCTTCTCGATTCCGGCTGGTTTAACTTATCTGTTTGGCAAAATGGTTGCCGATACGCGCCAGGGCTGGGCAGTGCTGGCCGCAATGACGATACTGTTCCTGATAGGTGTTGCGGTTGTGCTGCCAGCGGAGCAGAGCGGTAATCCCTTGCTAACGCAGGCCGGTGCCAACCAGGCCGTGACTGCTCAGCAAGCGGGCGGAAATATAGAGGGTAAAGAGGTTCGCTTTGGCATCACACAATCGGCCCTGTTCGGGGTGATTACAACCGATGCCTCCTGCGGAGCCGTTAATAGCTTCTTTGATAGCTACACGCCGCTGGGTGGCATGATTCCGCTGGCCAATATTGCGCTAGGCGAAATCATCTTTGGTGGGGTTGGTTCGGGTCTGTATGGCATGTTGATCTTCGCCGTCATCGCGGTCTTTATTGCTGGCCTGATGGTTGGTCGTACGCCTGAATACCTGGGCAAAAAGATTGAGCAGAAAGAGATGAAAATGGCGGCCCTGGCGATTCTGATCTTGCCCGCCTCGATTCTGGGTTTCACGGCGGTGGCAAGCGTCTTAAACGCCGGAACAAGCTCGATTCTAAATGTGGGCCCACATGGTCTCTCCGAGATGCTCTATGCCTATACCTCGGCGACTGGCAACAACGGCTCGGCCTTTGCGGGTCTGAGCGCGAATACGAATTTCTATAACTGGACGATAACCTTTGCCATGCTGATCGGGCGCTTCTCCTTTGTCGTGCCGGTGATGGCGCTGGCAGGCTCGATGGTACAGAAGAGAGTAGTGCCAGCCGGGGCCGGAACCTTTCCGACCACGGGACCGTTGTTTGTGGCTCTCCTTGTGGGTGTTGTGCTTATTGTTGGCGCGTTGACATACTTCCCCGCCTATTCGTTGGGACCGGTTGTCGAACATTTATTGATGCAGTCCGGGAAGGTGTTCTAAGAGCATGAGGACAGATATTCTGAATGTAAAGCCATGGAAGACCCGCCGTAAAGGGGCTTCTTCCATCTTTGATGGCGCGATTATCCGCCGGGCCCTCGTCGATTCATTGAAGAAGCTTGACCCGCGCTGGCAGTTGAAAAACCCGGTCATGTTTGTCGTTGAGATCGGCAGTATTGTCACGACGATCGAGTTTGTGCGCTTCTTGATCCAGGGTAGCGGTGAGACGTTGTTCACACTGGCGATTGCGCTCTGGCTCTGGTTTACGGTCATTTTCGCTAACTTCGCGGAAGCGATGGCCGAGGGCCGTGGTAAGGCCCAGGCTGATACCCTGCGCAAGACGCGTACATCAACGATGGCGAAGCGTTTGAGTGGCTCGTCTCGCACAAGCAAGGTCGAGCAGGTTTCGGCACCCGACCTGCGTAAAGGCGATTATGTGCTGGTGGAAGCGGGCGATGTCATCCCAGGCGATGGCGATGTTACTGAAGGTGTTGCCTCGGTTGATGAATCTGCCATCACGGGTGAGTCCGCCCCGGTGATCCGCGAGAGCGGCGGCGATCGCAGCGCGGTCACGGGCGGCACGCGTGTCCTTTCAGATTGGATCGTGGTGCAGATTACCGCCAATCCAGGCGAGACCTTCCTTGACCGCATGATTGCATTGGTTGAGGGTGCGACCCGCCAGAAGACGCCAAATGAAATCGCTTTGAATATCCTGCTGGCAAGCCTGACAATCATCTTCCTGCTGACAGTTGTGACGCTGGAGCCTTTCGCGATCTATTCCGGTGGTCCGGTCTCCATTACGACCCTGATTGCGTTGTTGGTCTGCTTGATTCCAACCACGATTGGCGGTCTGCTTTCGGCAATTGGAATCGCGGGCATGGACCGCATGGTGCAGCGTAACGTCCTGGCGATGAGCGGACGGGCCGTTGAGGCCGCTGGCGATGTTGATGTTTTGCTGTTAGACAAAACCGGCACAATTACACTGGGAAACCGTATGGCAAGCCGTTTTATTCCGATTGTCGGTGTTGATGAGAAAGACCTGGCCGAGGCCGCGCTGCTCTCAAGCCTGTCCGATGAGACTCCCGAGGGGCGTTCGATTGTGGTGCTGGCTCAGGAAAAATATGGCCTGGTGAGCGGATCGCGAACTGATGCACTTTTTATTCCTTTTACGGCCCAGACACGCATGAGCGGTGTGAACCTGAATGGCAATGGTAAGGTTCACTCGATTCGTAAGGGAGCGGCCGATTCGGTTGTGACCTATGCGGCAGAGCGCGGCGGCACAAAGAGTGTCGAGTTGGATAAACTGGTCAAAGAGATTGCCACTGCCGGAAGCACGCCGTTGGTTGTGGCGGAGACCTTCGCTAATTCCAATGGTACTGCCGAAGATGCTCGCCTGCTGGGCGTGATTGAGCTAAAAGATATTGTCAAAGGTGGGATGCGCGAACGCTTCGATCAGCTACGCAAGATGGGAATTCGAACCGTGATGATCACCGGCGATAATCCTCTGACAGCCGCCGCGATAGCCAGGGAAGCGGGCGTCGATGACTTCCTGGCCCAGGCCACGCCTGAAACCAAGATGAAATTGATTCGCGAGCAACAGGCTGGCGGACGACTGGTGGCGATGACCGGCGATGGTACAAACGATGCTCCCGCTCTGGCTCAGGCCGATGTGGGCGTGGCAATGAATACCGGAACGCAGGCCGCCAAAGAAGCGGCGAACATGATCGACCTGGATTCAAATCCAACCAAGCTAATTGAGGTCGTTGAGGTTGGCAAGCAGTTGCTGATGACGCGTGGCGCTCTGACGACATTTAGCATTGCGAACGACGTTGCCAAGTACTTTGCGATTATCCCGGCGATGTTTGCCGTAACCTATCCACAACTCAATACATTGAATATTATGCACCTGGCAACGCCGCATAGCGCGGTGCTCTCAGCTGTGATCTTTAACGCCTTGATCATTGTGGCCCTGATCCCGCTGGCACTGCGTGGGGTCACATACCGGGCGCTGGGTGCGGCGACACTGTTGCGCAGGAATCTGCTGATCTACGGTCTGGGTGGTTTGATTGTGCCGTTCATTGGAATTAAAATCATTGATCTCTTGCTCGTGCTATTGCATTTGAGCTAAGCAGAGGATAAGTTTGTATGTTAAAACATATTCGTCCAGCCATTGTCATGACGTTGCTGTTCACGGTCCTGGCGGGATTGATTTATCCCGGTATTGTGACTGGTCTGGCGCAGTTACTGTTCCCGTATCAGGCCAATGGCAGTTTGCACGAGGTTAATGGTAAGGTGATTGGCTCCGATCTGATTGGTCAGTATTGGACCTCGCCGCGCTACTTTCATGGCCGCCCATCGGCGACCGTGAGTGTGACCGATAGTACAAAGTCTGAACCATATAACGCGCAGAACTCTTCTGCCTCGAATCTGGGGCCGACCAGCGCGGTTCTGATAAAATCTGTGCAACAGCGCACAGCCGAATTGCAGAAAGAGAATCCTGGTGTGCCGGTGCCAGTTGACCTGGTCACGTCCTCGGCCTCCGGACTGGACCCCGACATTTCGATTGCGGCCGCGCAGTTCCAGGTCCATCGGGTCGCGCAGCAGCGGGGCATCAGTGTGGCGCGGCTGAACCAGTTGATTGCTGATAACACCGATGGGCGTTTCCTGGGCGTGTTGGGTGAGCCATATGTGAATGTCTTAACGCTCAATCTGGCCCTGGATGCCTTGAAGTAGCAACATTTAAGCACTATTAGGAAGTATGGGGAGTAGTACGATGAGCCAGGATTCACCTGAGAAGCGCCGAGACAATGAGGGTCGGCCCGATCCAGAGTTGTTGTTGAGGCGCTATGGATTGCGTGATAGTGACATGGTTGTGGATCAGCCTGACTCTACCAAAGAAGCCAGCGATCCTCGACGGCGTGGCCGTTTGCGCGTCTACCTTGGCGCGGCTGCCGGGGTGGGCAAGACCTATGCCATGCTCAACGAAGGCCATCGTCGCAAGACTCGGGGGACCGATGCCGTGATCGGCTATGTCGAATCCCATAAAAGGGCGCAGACGCAGGCTCAGGTGGGTGACCTGGAAATTATCCCCCGTAAAAAGATCAGCTACCGGGGCGTGACGCTGGAGGAGATGGATACGGAGGCAATCATCGCGCGTCATCCCCAAATAGCTCTGATCGATGAACTGGCGCACACAAATGTTGCTGGCTTGAAGAATCGCAAACGTTATCAGGATGTTGAAGAGATTCTAAATGCGGGGATCAATGTGGTTACGACCCTCAATGTGCAGCACCTGGAAAGCCTCAACGATCTGGTGGCGAGTATCACAGGTGTGCAGGTGCGTGAAACCTTGCCAGATCGCATCCTGGATATGGCAGATGAAGTTGAACTGGTCGATATTGACCCCAATGCCTTGCGTCAGCGTATGAAGCATGGGAATATCTATCCAACAGAGCGAATTGAGCCCGCGCTGTCAAATTTCTTTCGCGAGGGGAATCTGACAGCACTGCGCGAGATCGCCCTGCGTTTAACTGCTGAGAAAGCGGAGTCCCAGCTTCAAGTCTATATGACCGGCCATGGAATTTCAAAGACCTGGGGCGCGAATGAACGCGTGCTGGTTGGTTTCGATGATCGGCCGCATAGCCGGCAGGTCTTACGCGATGCCTGGCGACTATCACACGGCTTGCACGCGGACCTCGTGGCTGTCTATATCCGGCCTCAGGGCTATCGGGCCTGGAGCCATAATTTTATGCATCTGCTGCGTTACGGTAAAGGAGCACACAAGCAGCGAGCAATCGAGCAGCAATCTCTGGAAGAGATGGTGATGTTTGCCGAAGACCTGGGTGCGGAGGTCATCCGTCGCGATGGTGCTGACATTGCCAGCGGCCTATTGGAGGCTGCCCAGGAGAACCGGGCGACCCAGCTTGTGCTCGGCCAGCCAATGCGTACAAGATTGGAAGAGCTGATTTATGGCTCGGTTGTCAATCGTCTTTTGCGTCTGCATACCAATCTACAGATCCACCTGGTGCCCCTGAGCAAAGAGAAATCAGTGACGACCTAAAGAAATTCTCAAGAAAACCCTCCAAACGCTATCTAAATGCTCAATAATAGCGTAATACCTCAATTACTTTTTATAACTCCTCAAGTTTCCTTGCTACTTCAGATGGAATAAATTAAGATTTATTTGGCAGAGAAGTATTCATATATAGGTAGGGTTCTAAGTTTGATTGAATTGATTGTCTGTCCCTATTTGCCGCGTATCCCGGCTATTCAAAACAAGTTTGGCGGACGATTAGGATCAAAGAGTGTGATGGTACACACAAAATGTCCTGCCTTTGATGGGTTGTCAGTTCAAAAAAATTCTACGTATCAAGTCAAGGGAACAGGTGAATGGATCATAAAGATGATGAGTCGCCAGTAAAGGCCGGCGAGAATC